>NZ_CAXTGZ010000285.1:0-7452 GCF_964243625.1 uncultured Caballeronia sp. | reverse complement strand
GAGCAGGTTGTCCTTGAAAGTCATGTTCGATCCTGGGAATGAAAATTTACGTCGGCTGAGTCTCGACTGCGGCGGGCAACGTTTCAGGCGCCACCTCTTTCACCACGAACAGATACACGAGCGCGGCGGCGAAGGCGACTGCTGCGCTGATCAGGAGCGCGTTGACAAATGAATGCGTCTGGTCGACCACGATGCCGGTGATGATCGGCGCGAATGATCCGCCAAGGTATCCGCCGAAGTTCTGCATGCTGCCAAGCGACGCCACCAGGTGACGCGGCGCCGCGACGCTGACCAGCGCCCATGCGGTACCACTCGACATATTCACGAAGAACATGGCGAACGAGATATAGACGATGGCAAGCGTGGTGCTCGGCGTATAAGCAGCGGGGACTGTGAAAGCAGCGGCGCCCACCAGCCCGATGCAAAGCGGCCACTTGCGGCTGCGAATAGGCGCCATGCCGCGCTTGAGCAGATGGTCGGCAATATAGCCGCTCGACACCATGCCGATGGTCCCGAAAACATAAGGTATGGATACCAGCCAGCCGGTATGCGCAATGCTCAGGTGACGTTCGTTTTCGAGGTACCCCGGCAGCCAGGTGAGATACAGCCACACCATGTAGATCACGCCCATGAAACCGAAGACCATGCCCCACGTATTGCGCAGCTTGAACAGGTTCCCCCATTCGGCCAGGCTCACGCCCTTTGCCCGCGGTTCGACCTTGTGGTCCGATTCCAGATAAGCGATCTCCGATTCGTCCAGGGCGACTTCATCGCGATTTCGATACTGCACATACCAGCCGATCGAAACCAGTATGCCGAGAGCGCCCATGATGATGAACATCGTTCGCCATCCGAACGAAAGCATCAACACCGTCAGGAGCGGTGGGGCGATCATCGGCGCAATGGTCGATGACGCAACAAAGGTGCCGGTTGGGCGTCCTCGCTCATGTACGGCGAACCACTCGTTGACGACCTTCGCCCCAGCCGGGAACAAGGGCGCTTCCGAGACCCCGAGGACGATCCGCGCCAGAAGAAAATGATTGAGCGTCTGGATGAAGCCGCCCGCGAGTTGCGCGACCGACCATACCAGCATGCCGAGCCCGAGCATTGCCCGCGAACCGAATCGATCCAGTAGTGCGCCTACAGGAAGCTGTGCGAACGCATAGGCCAGCGAAAATGCAGACAACAGCAAGCCCATTTGCGAAGCCGAGAGATGCAACTCCTGGCTCACTGAATGGTTTGCGATGGAAAGCGTTGAACGGTCCAGATAATTGACGATACCCGCAATGGTCAGGAACGTGACCGCAACGACCTGCGTGCGCTTGAGGCGCGGGGATTTTTGTAGCATGTGCTTGTCTCCTGCATGGAATTGTCGTGAGCAATGACTGCTTTCTTATTGGTGCGTGATGCCTGTTCGCCCCATGGTCAGTAGGTCGCGCGGCCTCCGGAGAGATCGAAGGTTGCGCCTGTATTAAAGGTGCAGGAATCCGAGCATAACCATAATGCGAGGGCGGCCACTTCTTGTGTCGTACCGAGTCGGCCCATCGGACTTTTATCGATCATGGTCTGCACGTGAGACGCGGCCATCTGCCTGAGCAAGGGCGTGTCAACTGCTGCGGGCGCGATGCCGTTCACCAGGATCCCGGTCAGCGCCAGTTCCTTGCCCAGCGACTTGGTCATTGCGATGACTCCCGCTTTCGCCGCGCTATAAGCCGATGCGTTCGCCGTGCCTTCCTTGCCTGCAAGCGACGCCACGTTGACGATACGCCCACTCTGCGCTTTACGCATGCCCGGCAGCACGATGCGGCTCACGTGATAAGTGCCGAGAAGGTTGACTTCGATCACGCGTTGCCATTCGTCGGGGTCGCATTCATCGAGCGGCTGTGTGGAACCGGCGAAACCCGCATTGTTCACCAGGTAATCGATGCGGCCAAACCGGTCGATGGTCGCGGCCAACGCCGCTTCAATGGACGCGGGGTCCGTGATGTCGACATGAAAATGCGCGGGTGCGTTTGGTGTATCGACGTTGCCCGCGATCCGATCCCAGTTCACCGCCGACGCACCGTTGTCGATGAATGCATCGCAGATCGCGCGGCCGATGCCTCCGGCCGCGCCCGTCACGACCGCTACCCGGCCGGTGAAGTCGTAGCGTGCGCAGGAAGAATGCGGGTTCATCGAATGAACTGGTCCACGTAATCCTCGCCCAGTCCCACCGATGCATAGTGTTTGCGGCACATCTCGATCTTGGTGAACACGTCCTCGTAGCCGGTGTAGTTACCGTACGGATCACAGTAGAACATCACGCCGTTGACCTGAAAATACGTGATCATCTCTTCGACGTCTTCAGGCACATACAAGGTATGGGTCTCGCCGGGCGGCTCATAGACGTAGCTGCCTTCGGTCGCAGTCCATTCGTGTTCGAGGTACTTCCACCGTCCCTTCAAAACGAATCCATGAACGCCTTGCGGATGACGATGCCGGCTCAGAACGCCTGACTTGCGCACGCGCAGCAGGTTCATCCAGTAACCTTGCGATGCGTTGAGGCACAGCGGACGGAACGATACATTTTCGGCTTGCGGCACCCATACGCGTTCATCGGTCGGAATCGCGAACGGCACCACGACTTCCTTCTGTGCTTCCTTGGGGAACGGAAGCTGATAAGGCATGGTGGCGGGGTAAGTATTGACGGTATCTGGCATGGGGCAACCTTTTTAATTGTCCATAATATGGACGTGCGTCCACAATGTGATTAATTATTGAAGTTTTGCGATGTCGAGTCAATCCTCGGGTATTCACTTAGCCGCGCTTGACAATAGTCTTATATGCCCTTAATAATGCGTTCAATGCGTTTATCACTTCGTCGAACTCATTGTGTCCAACCTTCCAGTCAACCCCGGCATTTGTAATAACACTGCGCTGCGTAAAGCTGCGCGTCGTCTGACTCGGTTTTACGACGCCTGCATGGCGGAGACCGGATTGCGAGCGACGCAATATACGATTCTCAGCCTGCTCGCCGCAAAAGGTCCCATCACCATGGCGGCGCTCGCCGACTTGTTGTCGATGGACCGCGCCACCATGGGACATAACCTGCGTCCGCTCGAGCGTGACGGACTTGTGACCATTGAAGTCGGGCGCGAAGACCGGCGTGAGCGGGAGGTGTCGTTATCGCGGCTGGGTGTCAAGACGGAGGCGCAGAGCAAACCGTCATGGCTGAAGGCGCAAGTTCACTTCGAGCAGGAATTTGGCAAGGAAGACGCCTTGGCAATGCGGCGGTTGATGGCGCGTATCGCAAAGCTGGAACTGAGTGCGGATCACGACGCCGGTTAGCACGAAGAGATCAGACTGGAAATCAAGACCATGCACCATGCGGCGCAAGCGTCTCGTTATATCGCCGCAAAAAATCCCTAATACGAGCATACGAGACTATATTCATGAAAATCGAATCTGGCTGGTTGCGGCGCACGCTCGTTGCTGCGCTGTCGTTGTCCGTGCTGACTGCCATGGCGTGTGCGCAGCCCGCCACGGCCACGGTGACCGCAAGCGATGCAAAGGCAGTCCGCGACCTGTTCCTGCGCCAGTCGGCCGCTGAAACGGCGCATGACATCGACGCCCTGGACGGCATGTTTGCGAAGGCGGCGCCCGGCGAGCCCGACCCCGTATCGTTCGTGGCGCGAGCGTACAAGTTCTGGGGCAGGGATGCGGTCACGGATCATTTCCGCAAGACGTTTGCCGGAACATGGAGCCTCGCGCCCGATGAAAGCGCCATCCGCATCATTCCGCTAAACAGCGACACCGTGCAGATTTATGCGCCGACGCGCGTCACGCTCGGTGCTGCGGGCCAGCCGCCCAAGACCGCCACCTTCCTGATCAACGAGTTTGCGATCCGCACGTCCGCAGGCTGGAAGATATCGGCAGTGATTGCCGTGCCGGCCGAGTGAGAGACACGCATATGAAGCTTCGTGAATTGCTTGTCGTGTTGTTTTTTGCGGCCGTCAGTGTGACCGCCAACGTAACCGCTCATGCCGCCACGCCGGCCGAAACCTTCGACGACACCGACAGGCAAGCGGTCAAGGACATCTTTCTCCGGCAGGCGGCGGCCGCGACGGCGCATGACATCGTCGCGTTCGAGGGAGTGTTTGCATCGGCGCCGGCCGGTCAGCCTGATCCCGTCGTGTTCGTCGCGCGTGCTTATCAGTTTTGGGGCAAGCCGGCACTGATCGATCACTTCAAGGACACGTTCAAGGGCGTGTGGAAGTTCGAGCCGGATGTCGCGAGCATCCGGATCGTGCCGCTGACGGCCGACGTGGCGCAGCTTTACGCCAACACCCAAATCACGCTGGGCGTGTCGGAAGACAAGGCCAGGACGGTGCCTTTTCTCGTTTATGAAGTTGCGGTGAGGACGCCGGATGGCTGGCGTATTGCATCGATCGTGCCGATCGCGGCGCAGTAGATTCATTGACCATCCTGGAGGACCCGAGGTTTTGCGCAGCAAGAATCCTGGATAGCTTGATCCTGCTCGTCGAGCATGCGGCCAAAGCCCGTCGGCACGATAACAAGCGGGTGCGCTGCAGGGTCATGGCCATCGGCCAGCGCGAAGGCCTCTGAAATGATGGCCTCGACGTCCTGGCGCATCATGGTGACATCGAAGGGAAGGTGTGCCGCGAAAGGGTCCCAGTCGAAGCATCCGAACACGGACGACTGCCAGGCTTCCCGAGGTAACGCCGATGCAAACTGAACCAGCCCTTCGAACGCCGTAATCGAGTTCATCAGCAAACCCGCGGGAAGGCGGCCGAGCTGCTCGACACGTCGGGCGAGTGCGCGGCGGGTATCGGATGCGTTATAGCCGCAACATTCCACGGCATCGATTGCAGGCGCCAGATTGCGTGCCGCGAATGCCTCGCGAAAACCATCGATACGCTTGTCCGTTGCGTACTCGTTCTCGATACCCCCAAGAAACACTAGCTCCTCGGCCAGGTCTCCGCGGGCCTGCATCTTGTCGATGAGCACGTCGGTGAGCGCGCGGGCGCCGCCGTGGTTATCGGAGACAACGGACGGCGCGTCCGCGCCCGGCAAGTCCACGTTGACGCACGGAACGCCTGCCGCCGCGCACAGCGCGTTGAGCGGGGAAGGATCGCGCACGCCCGTGATGAACAGCACTTCGACGCGCTGCGAAAGCAGTGTTTCGGTGACGCTGGTTTCCACCGCCGGATCGCGCTGCGTGCTCACGACGATCGGGCACAAGCCGCGCCTTCTTGCCTGATCTTCGAACGTTTCGGCGAGTCCCGCGAAGAAGCGGTTCCGGTAATGAGGGAGGATCATGCCGGCCAGACCTGAGCGCGACAGCCGCAGCCCGCGTGCGGCCATGTTCACGTTGTAGCCGAGTTGCTGGGCGCTTTCGAGAATGCGGTTCGCCGTCTCTTCCTTGATCCGATAGCGCGCCCACGTCCCGTTGAGGACCATGCTCACCGCCGCCACCGATGTGCCGGTCGCCCTGGAGATGTCGTAGATTGTGGATTTGCGTGTGGTGCCGGTGCGGGCCATCTCAGGTTCCATTTTCAGTTGAATCCGTTCGCAGCAAGAGACTGACGCGCTTTGCGCCGCCGCCCTATTAGGGTATCCGAGAGTTGATCTATTTGCTGAATGGATTCAGCATCTTTTTAGGCGATTTGCTAAATGGATTTAGCAAAATCTTGACAGAGCGTGAATCGCTTATCGAATTTCGATCCGCCAATGCGCGGTCAATATGCAAGGAGTCATGAAATGAACAAATTAGGCGTTCACGCATTGGTCTGGGCCGGCGATCTCACGCCGGAATCCACTCGCAAGGTCATCAGCCAGACCAAGGCGGCGGGGTTCGACCTTGTCGAATTGTCGCTTCATGGTCCCAAGGTCATGGACCTGTCGCTTACGCGTGACCTGCTCCAGGAGCATGGCCTGGAGATCGGCTGCTCCCGCGGCCTCACTTTCGACGCCGATGTCTCAAGCGACGATCCCGCAGCGGTCGCGCGAGGTCTTGCGTTGCTGGAAGAGGGCGTGAGCATCACCGCCGAACTCGGCGGCAACTATTTCGGCGGCATCCTGTATGGCGCGATGGCGAAGTACTCCGCGCCGATCACGCCGCAAGGCCGGCGTCACGCGGTCGATTCGCTCAAGCGTATTGCAGATTTCGCGTTGAAGAAAGGCGTGACGCTCGGCCTGGAGGTCGTGAACCGCTATGAAAGCAACCTGCTGAACACGGCGTCGCAAGCGCTCGACATGCTCGACGAAGTCGATGCCCCCAACGTGGTCGTGCACCTCGATACCTATCACATGAACATCGAGGAATCGGACTTCATGCAGCCGGTGCTGGCATGCGGCAAGCGCCTGGGCTATGTTCATATCGGCGAAAGCAATCGTGGTTACCTGGGCTCGGGTACTATCGACTTCGCGCAGTTTTTCCACGCGCTCGCCATGATCGATTACAAGGGCACCGTGACCTTCGAGAGCTTTTCATCAACGGTCGTGAACGAGCAGTTATCGAACGCGCTGGCGATCTGGCGCAACCTGTGGGAGGACAGCATGGACCTCGCAACGCACGCGCGGGCGTTCATGGCCGGCGGCATCAACGCGGCCGCCAAGGCGAAGGCGCACCATTAACGAAAGCGTGTATCGCACTACTTTTATTGCACTACTCTTGGATGGAGTCGATGATCGAAGACCGTTATATGGATCGGCTGCAGCAGCTTGTTGCAAGCGGTCAGCGCAGCATTCTCGGGCTGGCGGGTGCGCCCGGCGCGGGTAAATCGACGCTTGCGCAGGCCATTCTCGATGCATTCCCGGGCCGCGCCGTAGTCGTGCCAATGGACGGCTTTCACCTTGCGAATGTGGAGCTCGAACGTCTTGGACGCGCTTCGCGCAAGGGTGCGGAAGATACCTTCGACAGCGCCGGATTCGTTGCGTTGCTAAGCCGGATTCGTGCGCAGCGTGAAGGGGAGATCATCTACGCCCCGACGTTTCGCCGCGAGATCGAGGAGCCGATTGCGAGCGCAATTCCGGTGATGGCCGACATTCCGCTCGTGATCACGGAAGGCAATTACCTGCTGCTGCAGCGCGGCCATTGGAACGCGGTTAGATCGTTGCTCGACGAAGCCTGGTACGTCGATGTCGACCCGAAACTGCGTGTGCAGCGGCTCGTTGCACGCCACATACGATTCGGCCGCGATGAAGACGCTGCGAAGACATGGGTGCAGCAAACTGACGAGGTCAACGCGGCGCTCATCGAGTTGACGCGTGCGCGCGCTGACTTGGTTTTTGAATGGCCTGCGTAACTTCGCCTGCTGTCAGCGAGCCTGAAGCTTTTCCACGAGCTTCAATCCGTCGGCCCAATCGCCCAGACCGCTCTGGGCGTTGAGATGTCCGCGTGCGCCGGCATCGATCCATTTGCTGCCCCACGCAGCCGCGCACGCCCGCGCA
>NZ_CAXTGZ010000284.1:0-7515 GCF_964243625.1 uncultured Caballeronia sp. | reverse complement strand
ACGCGGCGCTTCCCCCGCCACGGCAGCATTCAGTTCGTCGTTGTTGTGGCTCGGGCTCGCAGCAGGCTGCCTCGTCATTCCGGCACTCTCCGACAAGATCGAGCGGCGCAAGATGCCCATCGTGATCGGCATTGCGGTTCAACTCGCGTGCGCGGGCGCGTTGCTGTACCTGCCATCCATCTCGATTCCTGTTGCGATGGCGCTCAACTTCCTGTTCGGTTTTGCAAACGCCGCGCACATGCTCTGCTTCAGCAGCGCCGCGGACGTGGTCCCGCCGCAATTGATCGGTACGTCGGCGGCGTTTGTGAACGGCCTGGCGTTCATTGCGGGCGGCATCATGATTGCGGCGCCCGGCTCGAGAGTGGTGTCCGGCATGGCTGCGGGACTGACCGATCACACGCTGGCCATCGCGGAATACGCGGCGACGCCGATCACCTATTCGTTGATCGCCTCCTTTGTGCTCGCGCTGATCATGAAGGAATCGCACCCGGCACGGCGCCGCTGACCTTCTTCTGCCGATCCCTTCTCCGATACAAAAGCCGGCCTCGTAGCCGGCACGCTTCCCAGGAACTCGACATGACCGCACTAAAAGCCTTGCGCGCCGACGTGGTGACCTTCAGCGGCGATCCGTTTCTCCAGTCGCCCGAGCAATGCCTCGTTCATATACCCGATGCCATCGTCGTCATCGACCAGGGTCAGATCGTCGATGTCGGCCCCGCCTCCGAAGTAACGCCTCGCCTGCCCGCGGGAACGCAGGTTCAGCACTATCCGGACGCGATCATTTCGGCAGGGTTTATCGACACCCACATTCACTATCCGCAAACCGAGATGATCGGTGCGTATGGTGAGCAGTTGCTGGAATGGCTCAACACGTACACGTTCGTCGCCGAGCAGAATTTCGCCGATAAAAATCACGCCGACATGGTCGCCAAGGTGTTCTTGCGCGAACTCCTGCGCTCGGGCACCACGACGGCCGCCGTGTATTGCACGGTGCATCCGGGCTCGGTCGATGCATTTTTCGAAGAGTCGTCGCGTTTCAACACACGCATGGTCGCGGGCAAGGTGCTGATGGACCGCAACGCGCCGCCGGCGCTGCTCGATACCGCCGAACTCGCGTACTCCATGAGCTCCGACCTGATCGCGAAGTGGCACAAGCGCGGACGCCAGTTGTATTGCATCACGCCGCGCTTCGCGCCCACGAGCACGGACGCGCAGCTCGACGTCTGCGGCACCTTGCTCAAGGAGACGCCCGACGCCTACGTGCAAACGCATCTATGCGAAAACGTCGATGAAATCGCCTGGGTCATGGCGCTGTTCCCCGAGCGCCGGAGCTATCTCGATGTCTACGCGCACGCCGGCATAGTCGGACCCCGCTCGATCTACGGCCACGGCATCCACCTCACCGAAGACGATCTGTGCACGTGCCACCAGACCGGCGCGGCGCTGGCGCACTGCCCGACATCGAATTTCTTCCTCGGCAGCGGCCTCTTCCGTGTCTTCGATGCCAAGAACCCGAAGCGCCCTGTACGCGTCGGCCTCGGCACGGACGTGGGCGCAGGCACGAGCTTCTCGCAACTGCAATCGCTCAACGAAGCCTACAAGGTCGCGCAGATGAACCAGACGAAGCTCAATGCGATCCAGGCGTTTTATCTCGCCACGCGCGGCGGGGCGGAAGCGCTGTACCTGCAGGACAGGATCGGCACCGTTGCCAAGGGTTATGAGGCCGACCTCGTGATCCTCGATCGCAAGGCGACGCCGCTGATGTCGTTCCGCTCGGGCTATTGCAAGGACATCGTGGAGCAGCTTTTCGTGCTGATGACGCTCGGCGATGACCGCGCGATCAAGGCCACTTACGTAGCGGGCGAACAGGTCTACGAGCGCAGTCCGTCAGGCGATGGATTCCGTTACCCGCTGGCTGCCTGATCCGGGCACCACTTTCAATTTCACGCAGGTTGGAACGGCCGATCCGCACTGCGCAGTGCGATCCGCGTTCGTTCGCCTGCATTTTCCTGTCGGGGGAACGCGTGAAGAACTGCTTCGGTTTTAATTCAAAGGGAATCGCGGCGCTTGCGTCCTTGCTGGCGACCGGGATGCTGTGCAGCGGCGGCGCCAGCGCCCAGTCGAGCGTCCAGCTTTACGGGCAAGTGGACGCCTGGGTGGGCGCGCAGAAATATCCCGGTGGCGATCGTGCGTGGACGCTGGGCGGCGGCGGCATGTCGACATCGTACTGGGGCTTGAAGGGTACGGAAGACCTCGGCGGCGGATACAAGGCGATCTTCGCGCTCGAAGATTTCTTCCGGCCGCAGAACGGCGCATATGGCCGCTTCCAGGGCGACTCGTTCTTCTCGCGCGATGCCTACGTCGGCGTCCAGTCGCCCTATGGAACCTTGACCGCGGGGCGGCTGACCACGTCGCTGTTTGTATCGACGATACTTTTCAATCCCTTCGCCGACTCTTACACGTTCTCGCCGATGGTCTATCACGTGTACCTCGGCCTTGGCACCTTCCCCGCCTACACGACCGACCAGGGCGTGGTCGGCGACTCCGGCTGGGACAATGCAATTTCATATTCGACGCCGGATTATCACGGTTTGAGCGGGACAGCCATGTACGCATTCGGCGACAAGGCCGGCGAAAACGGCCAGCACAAGCTGAGCGCGCAGTTCCTGTATCTCAGCGGTCAGTTCGCGGCAACGGGCGTCTATCAATACGTGAATTTCAACACGCAGCCCGACGACCTGAGTTCGCTTGTTTCCGGCATGCAGAGCCAGGCCGTGGCGCAGCTCGGCGTGTCCTACGACCTGCGTGTGGTCAAGCTTTTCGGTCAATACATGTACACCGACAACACCGTACGCACCGGCAACTTCCATATCAACACGGCACAAGGCGGCGTGACCGTGCCTCTCGGCCCCGGCACCGTGATGGCCTCCTACGCCTATTCGCGCGACGCAGGCGGCCTCGACCAGACGCGGCAAACCTGGGCACTCGGCTACGACTATCCGCTCTCCAAACGCACTGATCTCTACGCCGCCTACATGAGCGACCGTATTACCAGTCAATCGACGGGCGAGACCTTCGGCGCCGGCGTCCGGGCGAAGTTCTAGGCCCCTGCGCGTACCGATGTAAGGTCCACCACGGGTTTTTGCTTTAGTCTTGGCGTTTCTCAGGAAACGCGACGGGCAAACGCACAAACCCATGGATTATTTCGCAGCGGTACGCGCGTTCGTTCATGCAGCCGAACGGCAAAGCTTCAGCAAAACGGCGCTCGAAATGGGCGTCAAGACATCGACCGTTTCGCGTTATGTGAGCGAGCTGGAAAAGGATCTGGGCATCGCCCTGTTCAACCGGTCCACCCGCGGGCTCGTGCTCACTGAAGGCGGCCGCGTGTTTCGCGAACATGCGCTTCTTGCGCTGCAGGCACTCGATGACGCCCGCGAGCTGACGTCATCGCTGAACCAGACGCCGCAAGGCGTGCTGCGCATCACCATGCCCGTGGCGTTCGGGCATCGGCATGTGGTGCCGCATTTGCCGGCGTTCATGAAGCGCTATCCGGATATCGGCGTCGATATCGTCGTGACCGACGAGACGCTGAACATGATAGAAGGGGGCGTCGATGTCGCGGTGCGGATCGGCGCGTTGCCCGATTCTCTGCTGATGGCGCGTCGGCTCGCGCCGCACCGCCGGATCGTATGCGCGAGTCCGGGATATTTCGAACGCAACGGCACGCCCGCCGAACCCGATGATCTTGCGCATCACGAATCGCTGCGGCTCGCGCTGCAACCCGATGACCGATGGTTTTTCACGAAGCGCAAGGACGCGCCCGAAAAGCCGGAGCGTACGCTCGTGGAGTTGAAGGGGCGTTTTCGCGGCGACGATTCGGAGGCCGTGCTGCAACTCGCGCTTGCAGGTTGCGGCGTGGCGTTGCTGCCCACGTGGCTTGTCGGAACAGCTCTGCGCGATGAGCGCCTCATCCATGTGCTCGGCGATTGGGAAGCGCGCACCGCGCGTGCCGAACCGGCGATCTGGGCGGTTTATCCGCCGAAGAAAATCGTATCGTCGAAAGTTCGTGCGTTTGTCGATTTTCTCGCCGAAGTGATCGGCGAGCCGCCGTACTGGGACGACGGTCTTGACGTCTGAACGATGCGCCTTAATGCGCGAAGCGGATATCGAGCGTGCGCAAGTAGGTTTGCAGACCGGCGTCCTGGATCGGAATCACGTAGGCGTCGCCATCGGATTCGTTGAAATGCGCATGCCAGTATCCCGGCGGAGTGACGAACGCCATCCCAGGCTCCCAATCCACCCGCGTCGGGTTTGAAATCCTGCCGCTCTCGTCCAGCTCGGTGCCGACCAGCGTATAACAACCCGCCTGACATCCCGCGATGAAATCAAGTGCAATCGATTGATGCCGGTGCGGCTTCTGCTCCGAATTGGGCGTCACGACGCCGAACATCGCCCAGAGGGTGTGAGTCACCGTCCTCGTCTGCGGGAAATTGACGTTGCCGAGCAGCACACTGATGCGGTTGCGCCGGGCGGCGTTCGCGTCCTCCCGGACCTTCTTCAACTCGGCCTGCGCCCGCGCCGCCGGATAAAGCGTCGCGGCGAAACGTGGTTGCACCGACGTCACGCCGAGATAGGTCAGCAGAGGCGCATCGTTCACGTAGTAGAGCATGGCGGTGATGTCGGAACGAAGACTCGCGGATTCGCCGCCCGGCAGCGTGAAGAAGTCGCCCTGTGCGAACGGGAAATTCACCGCACCTTGCGTGACATGTCCGGCGCCGCTGATCACGTAACACACCAGCGATGTCGCTGTCTGCGCGAGCTTGAGTTCATCGCGGGCGTTGATGCGCACGAAGTTCGCGCTGAGGCTTGGACCCGTCGCAGGGCTCGGGCAGTTCAGCTCAGCGGACAAGTCGAGCGGCACGATGCGGGTCTCGCCATCCGCATAAAGCGCAGGCGAGAAGTTGCGGAACGGCACACGCGAGATGAGCTTTGCGCCAACAGGATTCGCTGACGACGTGTATTCGAAGTACTGCGCGTCATCGGTCGCGGGCGATGCTTCGGCGAGCGTGGCGGGGGATGTCCTGTTCAACATGGTGAGCTCCTTGCGAGTGGCGTTCAATGGGGTAACGCCACTTTAAGGAAGGGATGGCCGGCGCAGAAGCGCCTTGCATCGAAATCACCTTTGCGTAAAAGGGGGTATGGAAGACGCGACGGTCCTGGGACCGCTCAGGCTTCTGCGCATTTGGCCCCAATCTGCTGCGCCATACGCGCGATCGCGACGCAGATGCGTTTCTCGCGCCGGGCATCCATGCGCCCCGTCGGCACACTCGTGCTGACAGCGAGCCGCTTGCCGTGCGGCGTCTCCCCTACGTACGCCGCGAAGCAGGTGAGCCCTGCCGCCGCTTCTTCGCATTCGCTCGCAAGCCCCGTCTCCCGGACCCGCGCAAGTTCACGCAGCAAGGTGGCGCGTCGCGTGATGGTGCGCGGCGTGGCAGCCGTGAGCCTGTCGGGCAGGAGCTGGAGCAGTTGGTCATCGGGCAGCGTCGCCAGCAAGGCCTTGCCTAGCGCGCACGAATGCGCCGGCAGCCGCGACCCGAGATCCGATACCAGCCGTACCGCCCGGCGTGAATCTTCCCGCGCGATATACACCACGTCGCGGCCATCGAGCGTGGCGAGTTGCACGACTTCGTTGTGCGTCGCAACGAACGCCGCCGCCTGCGACCGGAACGCCGCCTGAAAGCCATCGTGGCGAACGAAGGCGCTCCCCAACTCGAACAGCTTCACGCCGATGATGTAGCCATCGCCCCGCTTCTCGATCCAGAACTGGCGCTCGAGCGAGTCCAGCAGCAAATACAAGGTGCTGCGCGATAAACCCGTGGCCTCGTGCAGCGCGGACGCTCGCACGGGCGTTCGCGCGTTGGCGAGGACCTCGAGCACGTCGTTGGCGCGTCGCAGCGCGGGCACTTCGTAGACGCGTCCGGCGGTATCGTTTTTCATCTGATGGGGATGGTTTTTTGTCCAACAGGTTGGAATTATCTACAACATAATGGACAACTCGATACCCCGATAATACGATCAAGGCCCTGATTTCCACCAGCCCGGACACCTATTCATGGCTTCGATTTCCCCTTCCGCATGCCTTCCTGACGATCTCGACCGTGCAGTGCTCATTGGACGCGTGTGGCGCCCGGCGCCTGTCAATGGCCCATCGGTGGTCTGCGTTCGCAATGGCCAGGTCATCGACATCACGCATATCGCGCCGACTACGGCCGATCTGTTCGAACGTACCGATGCACTTGATATCGTCCGCAATGCGGAGGGCGAATCCCTGGGTTCGATCGAGGACATCGTGCGCGCGAGCTTCGATCCGCACTCCACGGGCGTCAAATTGCTCGCGCCGTGCGACGTGCAGGCCGTGAAAGCATGCGGCGTGACCTTCGCGGTCAGCCTGCTCGAACGCGTAATAGAGGAGCAGGCCGGCGGCGACGCCAGCAAGGCCAAGGAAGTGCGCGAGACCATCAACACGCTGATCGGCGCAGATCTCTCGAAGATAGTGCCGGGTTCGGAAAGCGCGGAGAAGCTGAAAGCGGAACTCGAGCGCCGCGGCGCGTGGTCGCAATACATGGAAGTCGGCATTGGGCCGGACGCCGAGGTGTTTTCCAAATCGCAGCCGATGTCATCTGTGGGACTTGGCGCGGATATCGGGCTTTATCGGACGTCGATGTGGAACAACCCCGAGCCGGAGATCGTGCTGGCCGTGAACAGCGCAGGGAAGATCGTCGGCGCGACGCTCGGTAACGATGTGAACCTGCGCGACATCGAAGGCCGCAGCGCACTGCTGCTCGGCAAGGCGAAGGACAACAACGGGTCATGCGCGATCGGTCCGTTCATTCGCCTTTTCGACGGCCAGTTCACACTCGATTCCGTCCGCCAGGCCAGCGTCTCGCTGCGGATCGAAGGCGCCGACGACGGTTTCACGCTCGATGGCATCAGCCACATGAGCGAAATCAGCCGCGACCCCGCCGACCTCGTCGAGCAGACGATCGGGGCGCATCACCAGTACCCGGACGGTTTGATGCTGTTCCTCGGCACGATGTTCTCGCCGATCAAGGATCGCGACACCCCGGGTGGCGGTTTTACTCACCACATGGGCGACGCCGTGACAATCTCGGCGCCCGCACTCGGCGCGCTGGTGAACACCGTGCGCCGCTCGGAAGAGATCACGCCGTGGACGTTCGGCGTCCGCGCGCTATATACGAATCTGGCAGCACGGGGGATCGCGCTGGACCAGAAATGAGGCTTGGACAAGCTGCCAGCACGCGCGTTACTACGAAGGGCGCGGGTTTTTATCGATAGTCGAGGGTAACGCAGCTTCCGTCGCCGTCTGCGGTCGTGTGCTGTTCGCCGAGTCGTCCCCGCCTGACGATGCGCCTTTCGCCTTTTCGGCCTGGGCGTAATCGTTGCCTTCCATCGGTGTTGCAGGGCTCTGTGCGGCATCAGTCCCTTCAGTATCGG
>NZ_CAXTGZ010000283.1:0-7556 GCF_964243625.1 uncultured Caballeronia sp. | reverse complement strand
GGCTTGCAACCGGGTGTATGGGGCTACCAAAATGTGGATCGCACAGAGCAGCGGGTTCAGTTGGACGGGGATATCGCACTGGTGTTCTGCAAGATGTCGATTCGCCTGATCAGTCGCGGCCTGTTCGGAGCATTCGACAGTCGCGCGCTAGCCGTCTGGGTACGTAAGCCTGATGGCTGGCGCCTGCTTGCGGTTCAATCCGGCGCGATCCCGCAGCCGAGCTAAAAGGGGCATTCATGCCACAGTCATTTGTGTATGACGTTCAGCCTGCCCGAGTAATATTCGGGCACGGCACCCGTGCGCGCCTTCCGGATGAAGCGGACCGGCTCGGCTTGAGCCGTCTGCTGGTTCTATCAACATCGGAGCAGGCAACGCTGGCAACTGACATGCAGACCCAGCTTGGCGAGCGGGCTGCCGGTGCGTTTGACGGTGCGCTGATGCACACGCCCGTTGAGGTGACTGGACGCGCGCTCGATGTCGTTCGTGCGTTGGATATCGACGGCGTGGTGTCCGTGGGTGGTGGCTCGACGACCGGTCTGGGTAAGGCGATCGCATTACGTACGGATTTGCCGCAGATCGTATTGCCGACAACGTACGCAGGCTCTGAGATGACTCCGTTGCTTGGAGAAACACAGGACGGGTTAAAGACGACCCGGCGCAGCCCAAAAGTTTTGCCCGAGGTCGTGATCTACGACGTTGATTTAACGCTGAGCTTGCCAGCAAAAATGTCCGCCACGTCGGCGTTCAATGCGATGGCGCACGCTGTAGAGGCGCTCTATGCACCCGATGCTAACCCGATCACATCGTTGATGGCAGAAGAGGGCATTCGCGCAATCGTGGATGCGCTGCCGCGCGTGATGCACGCCGGCGACGATGCCGGGGCGCGATCGGATCTGCTCTATGGCGCGTGGCTGTGCGCGTGCTGCCTGGGCGCGACAACGATGGGTCTGCACCACAAACTGTGCCACACGCTCGGCGGCCTGTTCGATTTGCCCCATGCGCAAATGCACGCGATCGTTTTGCCGTACGCATTAAAGTACAACGCGATGGCGATACCGGAAGCGTTAACGCGCCTGAAGCGTGCGATGGCTACCGATGATCCCGTGCTTGCGCTGCACGAACTGGTACGTCGGAGTGATATTCCGCAAGCATTGGCTGGAATAGGCATGCCGCGCGATGGCGTCTTGCGTGCAGTGGATCAGATCATGGCCAATCCATACCGCAATCCACGCGTGGTTGAACGCGAGAGCTTGATTCGGTTAATCGAACGTGCCTGGTCAGGAGGCAGTGCCTGAGATATCCCCCTTGTTGCGTTGAGGCGTCGAAGACGCCTAAGAAGAGGTATCGTCCCGCTAGTGTTCCGTCGAACCGGAGGATTGGCCGAGGGGAAATGTATGGAGTGCTAAGTCTGGAGGAGCGATGGAGTTTGATTTTCTTGTTATCGGCGGTGGCACCGCTGGCGCTGTGATAGCGTCGCGTCTTTCTGAAAATCCGTCCTGTCGCGTGCTTCTGATCGAGGCAGGGGATGACACGCTACCAGAAAGCACGCCGGCCGACATACAGGATGCATTTCCTACGTCGGCGCTGAACCCAAAGTATTTCTGGCAAGGCCTCACCGCCACCGCGACAGACGGAGCGCCACCCCGGAGCTATCCGCAAGCGCGGGTGATGGGCGGCGGCTCCGCCATCAACGGCATGCTTGCTCTCCGTGGCGCTCCATCCGACTACCTTCGCTGGACCGACGTTGATCCCGCGGCATTTAGTTGGGAAGCGGTTGTTCCGTATTTTCGGAAGGTTGAAAACGATCTTGATTTACCTGGCAAGGACTTTCCGCGCGGACCTCACGCAATCTCTCGTATCCCGAAGGAGCGCTGGCCGGCGTTTGTTCGTGCGATGGAGCACGCCGCAGCGCGCATCGGCTTGCCCTTTGTCCCGGATATTAATGAGACGCCAGTCGACGGTTTTTTTCCGATGCCGCTTGCTGTCGGTGCGAAAGCGCGTGAAACAAGTTCGGGCTGCTATCTGTCGGCTGATGTACGCAAGCGCCGCAACTTGGTCATACTCGCCAATGCACAGGCAACGAAGCTGGGCATGAACGGAGGAACTGTTGTGGGGGTCGATGCGATCCGGGCTGGTGCGCCGATCCATCTCTCTGCTCGAAACGTCGTCTTGTCATCCGGCGGCATCTATTCGCCCACGATCCTGCTTCGTTCGGGCATTGGGCCGCCGGATCATCTGGCTTCGCTTGGCATTCAGGTTGTGATAGATCGACCAGGGGTCGGCCGGAACTTGCAAAATCATCCTTATATGTTCTATGCGCTCACGCTTCCGCGTGCCAAACGTGTGGCAAGTAATTTCCGGTGTTTTGGTGTGGCGGGTTTAAGGGCATCTTCCGGCGCGCCGGGTTGCCCGACAGGTGACCTGTTCGCTTACGCAATCGGGCGAGTGAGTGGCGCATCGTTTGGACCGGGTTTCGCTCTGATGGCGAGCGCACTCTATGCGCCTAACTCTCGGGGCTTCGTCAGGCTTAAAAGCATCGATCCATTTGAAAGTCCGGAAGTCAATTTTCGTTTGATGTCTGATCCCTCTGATCCGCCCCGCATGCTGCAGACGGCGCGATTGACTGAACGGATACTGCGCGACCCGGATGTCGCCGCGCAGTATCAGGAGGCTTTTATCTTGCCCGGCAAGTTGGCAATTGGGCAGTTCAATCGTTCCGGATTTGCGGGTAAAGTGCTTTCGTTCGCGGCCGAAGCAGCATTTAATTCTCCCAGCCCAATCCGTCGGATGCTCGTCGGCCGCGCATTTGGCAGGGTCGCGCCCGTAGTTTGCGCCAGCGGCGGCCGCGAAACTTCAGATGAGGAAATTCTTTCCTCGATTTGCCCGATGGGTCACCCGGTCGGAACCTGCAAAATGGGCAGCAAAAATGACAGCATGGCGGTGGTCGATGAATCGTTCCGCGTGCATGGTACTAGTAATTTGTTTGTCGTTGACGCGTCCGTGATGCCTGTTATCCCCAGCGCGAACACGAACTTACCAACGTTGATGCTTGCGGAGTTGGCTGCGGATCGGATTCGCGATCGTTCGCTAGATCGCCCATAAGCCAAGGTTTCATTGGCTATAATTTTGCGAAGGTATGGGCCGCAATTTTTATGTTCCGCGCCGCTTTGTGCATGGGCTCGCCGGGTATGTCAACTTGCGAATAGTCTGGCGTGGATGCGGTGATGCCGCCCATGAGGAAATTATCTGGGTAACGATCGTGTGATCGCCGACGTCGGCAGGCGTGGTCACATGATGCTTGCCGATCGCCATGAGTGGCAGCGGTCGTGAAGCAACAATTACAGGCCAATGCGCGGAGAGTCCCCGGCCCTCGGATGTTAGACGGACGGTTTATGCTCATCGAGCAGGCGATAAGCATGCCAAAGGGGCGTGCAGAAGGCGCGGACTTCAAGGCGTTACTGTATTCGATGATCGAAAGCGGCTTTGTTGCGAACGCAATTGAGGTGCACGGGGTCGAAGGTCCCTCGGTAGATTCGCTGCCATCCGGGTATGGTGCGTTAGAGCAGGATGTTTCTGCAGTCCTGCAAGTTTTTTGGCGCGCAGGGAAGCGCACCGGACGAATGCTGGAGAATATTTGAGCGTCCGAGTTGGTTTGATCAAGACCATTCGCATCGCTCAATTAAAGAACGAGAACATACGTCGTACATGTGGGCAAGACCCATGCGGCCAAGAAACATGTGGCAGGCGCTTGATTTGGGGACGATTATTTCCTATACTGATTCTGTCGGCGGCAATTGAGTGCCATCGATTTGCCGCCTTTCCGGATCTGCGCAGACATAGATACCGGGAACGAACCCATGTGTAAAAAATGAGGGCCGAAATGGATCTCAGGTGCACGCACTGACCGGAGTCATTCTAGAAGACGTTTGGGCAGCGACTGCTAACGGCGCCCGCTTGGTGTATGACACTCCACAGGCTTTGCTGCTATGCGATGGGCGCTTAGTCGCGTACAGCCAAGCTGCTTTTTCGAGAGCATGCGTGGATAGTCTCTAGCGCTATGGCTTGTCATCCGAGCGTTGGCGTTGAAGCATGCAATGACTTGACTCATTCATAGGAGAACAGTTTTGGCAGATGCTAATTTTCAAACTGGTAACCGTGGCGTCATCGCAATCGACAAGGTCGGAAATCAGGTCTTGTTTCTCGACCCGAATACGTACGCAACAACGCTGACCCTTGATGGATTCGCTCCGCGTGTGCATGAGGTGTCGGTTTCTCCAGATCAGACGATGGCCTATGTGCCCATCTACGGTGATGGTATTCACGGTAAAAATCCTCGACCTGGACACTTGGTGGCGGTCTTTGATCTTGAGAAAAGGCGACATGTCGGCGACTTCAGTACTTACCCCTACCTAGCGCCGCATGGGCTTCGCTGGGGACCTCGCGGCGAGCTATATTGCGTCTGTGAAAACAGCGGGGCGATACTGGAGATGGACGCCAAATTAGGAACGATCAAAAACGTCATCGAAGTCGGCTCCAATAAAGCCCACCGAATTGAGGTCACGCCCGACGGTGCGAAGTTGTATTCTGAGAACGAGGAGGATACGTTTGGCAGCGTGATTGATTTGACAGTGGGCGCGCGCATTAAGAAGATCCCCGCCCCAAACGGTCTCGCTGGAATAGGAATGTCCCCGGATGGAAAGACTGTCGTCTTAGTCGACGCAAAGCTGCCGGAAATAATCGTAGTTGATACGGCATCCGATGAGGTTGTACGTACGATCCGGCTCGACGGCCACGATCAAGCGGCCCAAATTGCGCGCTATAGTCCAGACGGTCGATATCTGGTTGTAACGAGTTTCGACGCACCGCTTGCAACGGTCTTCGACGCTACCCTCGGGACACAGAGTCTGCTACATCTCGGGCAAGGACCGATGAACATGGCCTTCCATTCCGACGGCCGTACTGTCGTCATCGCCAATCAGAACGAGGGAAGCGTGTCGATATGCGACTTGGAGAAGGCCGAAGTACTGCGCACTGTGCCTGCCGGCGTTGGCGTCGAAGCATTGTCATTTTATTGAGGAGGCTGTCGTGGACTGGATTGCGTATGCCCACGAGGGAAACTACGGTCTTCCCGACTTTTTGTTTGCAGACGGAAAAAGGCTCAATATCCGATTGAAATATCGGACATTAGGCCACCGGTCGAATGACAATGATAATGCAGTTCTCATGTTGCATGGAACAACCGGCTCAGGTGCTCAGTTTCTGGAGCCCGAGATAGCGGACCATCTGTTTGGTACTGGTCAACCGCTAGATATAAACAAGTACTTTATTGTCATGCCAGATTCGATCGGACATGGAGGATCGAGTAAGCCGAGCGATGGGCTTGAGCAAGCCTTTCCACAGTATGGTTACGCCAACATGGTCGATGCGCAATGTCATCTTGTGAGGCAAGGGTTGGGCTTTACACACCTGCGTCTCATTCTGGGAACCAGCATGGGAGGCATGCAGACCTGGTTATGGGGGCAACGATATCCTGAAATGATGGATGCGCTGGTGCCTATCGCAAGTCTTCCAGCGCCTATTAGCGGACGCAATCTGCTAATGCGCCGGTTATTGATTCAGAGTATCCGCAGCGATCCAGCCTACTTGTCGGGCGGAGGCAAAGGTCAGGTGCCAAGCTTAGGATTGGCGTGGAACATCTTCAACTTGTTCCTCGACAGTTCTGCGCGGTTGGCCGAACAATTCACTAACGTGGCGCATACCGATGCTTATATCAAACAGGTTGCTCACGAGGCACTCCAAAGTCAGAACGCAAACGATGTCATATGGGAATTTAACGCGTCTGCCGACTATGATCCGGCGGGGAATTTAGACCGCATTATTGCGCCTCTTCTTGCCATAAATTTCGCCGATGACGACATAAATGTCGCGGCACTTGGTGTTCTTGATCGTGCCATCCAGACAGTTCATAGCGGGCGTGCAATAACACTTAAGGCTGGTCCTGATTCCAAGGGCCACCAAACTCTGAAAGTTGCGGCAACTTGGCAGCGTTATCTCGAAGAATTCATGACGCAGACGAGGCGGCCGCCTCCTACAGCAGACTGATTTTCTTGCCGAGGAGTGGCCCACGTTCTTGGAGAGTCTTATGCAGTTTGGTATAAATAGCATCTTATGGACAGGTTCGTTCAACGCGTCGGACCTTACACTGATCGAGCGGGTGCGCAATCTTGGCGCCGGTGGAATAGAGTTTTCGCGACTAGGGTTTGACGATTTCCCAATCCAAGCAATTCGGCGTGAACTTGAACGCTTGGACATGGAATGCACGCTCTGCACAACGCCCCCTACACCAGAACTGAGTTTGATTCATCCAGAACCCTCTTGCCGAGTGGCAGGGATCGGATACTTGCGAGAGGCGATATCTGTAGCAGCGAACATTGGATCTAAGCTCCTTGTCGGGCCGCTTTATGGGAAGGTGGGCTGGTTTCCTGGTGTGAAGCGAACGAAGGAGCAGTTTGAGTGGGCGGTCGAAGGCTTCCGTTCCCTCGTTCCCGATCTTGAGCGGCGGAACGTAACACTCGCAATCGAACCGCTTAACCGTTTTGAAAGCTTCTTCTTGGCGACTGCCGCCGATGGTCGGGAACTCTGCGAAGCGGTCGGCAGCGATAGGGTCGGGTTACTCCTCGATACAGCTCATATGACCATCGAAGAGAAAAGCCTTTCGTCGGCAATTCGCATTGCGGGTCCATGGCTTAGACATATGCACACAGTGGAAAACGACCGGGGGACCCCGGGCACTGGGTTGGTAAGTTGGCCGGCCGTGTTTGAAACGCTGCATGAGATAAATTACGATGGATGGTGCGTGGTGGAAACCTTTTCTTGGGAAGACCCTGCAGTGGCCCGGCGCACGCATACATGGCGTACCTTGGCGGAGTCGACCGACTCTCTCGGACGGGAAGGATTGTCGTTTTTGAGAGATACCGCGATGCGGTCTAAAATTCTACAGCCGCAGTGATACGACTTCGGCCATCCATAACTGGATTGGATGCGTCACCGGAGACAGGGGCGACGGCGATATAGAGAGGTATGGCAATACGCTCCTGCCGGTGGGGGCGTATGCCGGCAAAAGGCATAACTTGTCGCTGCCATGCAGATCGTCGAGAGCGCTCCTAGACTAAGATTGGGCGATGAGTGGACTACGGGGGTGGTTTAGGCGCATACGGTCTCCAGGAGAGTCATCCTCCAAAATAGTGTTCCGCTTTGGTGTCAGGAGAGTCGTCTTATAAAAGCATACGCATAGCGACAAGACCGTGCTTCACGAAATCTGACGATGGTGATGTTCAGTTGCGTCGCGTGCCACTTGGAGCTTCGTCATGATTGCGATGTCCCATCAGATTGCAGCTACGCTCGGTCAAATAGGCCGGGCGCTTATTGGAATTGTTTATTTTGCCGGCGGAATCGAGCATATTTGCAATTTTTCAGCAGTTTCGCAAGAAGTCAATTCTCGCGGCTTGCCCTTCTCTAAACTGATGCTGGGTGCTGGTACCGCCTTTCAGATGACA
>NZ_CAXTGZ010000282.1:0-7577 GCF_964243625.1 uncultured Caballeronia sp. | reverse complement strand
CGTTCGGGACCGCGACGGTCGTGCCCGCTTTCACTTCGGTCAGCGCGTGATGCTTCTTGGAATACAGGCCCATGGGCGGCGTCGGGACTTGCACGACGCCGACCAGATCCGTTCCATTGCGATCGTTGTAGGACTTCAGGTAGACCTCGTGCTGCATGACATCGGCGGCGATCTCTCCACGATACACCGCCTGATTCGCCTCCAGTCCCGTACTGAATTCCACGTACTTGATCGAATAGCCTTTCTGGCGCAAGACCGGTTCAACGCCGAGTTTGAATTCATCGGAATAGGGACCGGGCACGAAGCCGATGCGCAACTCGTTCGTCTCCGCGGCATGGCTCGCCGGCGACGCAAGCGTCACGCTGAGCGCGATGGCAGCAGCGAGGAATGTCCAATCAGGCATGGTTCGGAATCAAGAAAAAAGGGAGGAAAGGGACGCGACACGCCGATCAACTTAAACCTTTGAAAGGCGCTTGAGAACCAAGCAAATTCGATATCGATATGTCGATCCGGCACGAATGAATAAGCATTGCGCTTCTTGTTGGTTTGCCCGCTGGATAGCCGACCGTATGCTTGCGATGCGTCGGCAACCGCCCGCGTCGATCCCGCAACCGTCTCCACAGATCCATGAATCGTTTCCATTCTTCAAGCCGCCGTCGTTTCGTAGCAAGTGGTCTTACGCTTGCAGCCTCATGCGCGTTGCCGCTTGCTCATGCGCAAGGCAATACCGCGCAAACCACGAGGTCGTTGCGGATTGGTTATCAGAAGGGATTGCTCAGCATCCTCAAAGGCCGTGGAACGCTTGAACACCGGCTGACGCCGCTGGGCGTGCGCGTCGAATGGACGGAGTTTCCGTCCGGGCCGCCGCAACTCGAAGCGCTGAACGTGGGTTCTATCGATTTCGGCGATGTGGGGGAAGCGCCGCCCGTTTTTGCGCAAGCTGCAGGGGCGCCGTTCGTCTACTACGGTCAGACTGCGCAGCGGCCGGCAAGCGAGGCGCTCGTGGTGCAGCAGGACTCGCCGGTAAAGTCGGTTGCGCAGTTGAAGGGCAAGCGCATTGCGTTGACCAAGGGATCGAACGCGCATTTCCTGCTGTTGCGATTGCTGGAGAATGCGAACATCGAGTACGCCGATATCACGCCGGTCTTTCTTTCTCCCGCCGATGCCCGCGCGGCCTTCGAGCAAAAGGCAGTCGATGCATGGGTGATATGGGACCCGTTCCTCGCGGTCGTGCAGTCGACCAGCAAGGCGCGGATCGTGGCGGACGGCAGCGGCGTGGTCCAGAACCGCGCGTTCTATTTCACGTCGCGTACATATGTGCAGAAGAACGACGACGTGCTGCGCGCCGTGCTCGATGAAATTGGTGGCATCGACCACTGGATATCGGAGAATCGCGAACCGGCGGCGGCGGAGTTTTCGCGTTTGTGGGGCATCCCGCAACCCATCGTCATCACGGCGCTCACGCGGCTCAAATATGGGACCGAGCCCATTTCCCGCGATGCGCTGGCGAATCAGCAGCGCATTGCGGACGCGTTCTACAAGCTCAAGCTGTTGCCATCGCAAATCGACGTGACGGCGGCGGCTCCGCGAACGCTCGCCTGAGCGTTTGGCGCCGTCGGCCGCTCATGTCGGTCATAGTGACTTATACCTGCGTGCGCCGAACCTGAACTACGCAAATGCCATGAGAATATGAGCGCGTGCTTCAGGCGACGGTCATCGATGCAACTTCCGCCCCCGGCAGCGCCGCGAGGACGGCGGGCGGCAGCACCAGCTTCGCTGTGCGAATACCGGCGCCCATCACGATCTGCGCACGCGCCATGACAGCGGACTCGATCAGCACGCGCCAGCCGGCGGGCAGCCCGAACACAGTGATGCCGCCGAATTCCATCGCGCTGTGCTCGACGGCCGCTTCGCGCGGCGCGAACGAGACTTTTTTCGCACCGAGCGTTTGCCGCACGGCGCCGTTGACATCCAGCCGATGCGAACCGAGCGTCACGACCGCCGCGAAATGCTCTTCGCCGTCCTTTTTGTATCGAAGCACGATGGTGTTCGCGCAATCCTCCAGCGGAATGCCATAGCGCGCGCTGCAATCGGCCGTGTCCGATGCGTCGTCGGCGACGGCGAACACGACCACGTCCCGGCCTTCTATGGCAGCCGCCACATGCGCCGGAAGGTGCTGGTCAAGTTGATCGGCGGGGATGACGTCGGTTGTGGCGTTGATCTCGTACAGGTTCATTTGCGTGGCGAAAGTCGCGTGATGGAAGGAGCCTTATCCGGCCGCAAGCGTAGCGCAAACCGCGGCGGCGTGCTCGGCGGCCGGCTCGCGAGGCCGGCCTTCCATCAGTAAAACCCGTTCCGAGTTACTTGTTGTTCGCTAGCGAACCGGCGCTGTTCGTGCCGCCAAACAGCGCGGTGAGGTAACTGGCGTTCATCTGCGAATTCGCCATCAGTGTGTTGAGCGACGTGAACTGATCGTTGTATGCGGTCGTGAGCTGCGCGGTGAGTGCGTCGAGCGCCGTTTGCTTGGTGACCAGCTTCTTGAGGTCGGCGGTGAGCGCGCTCGAGCGTGTTTCCACGATACCGCCCGTCGACAGGAACGACGTCAGGTTGTCGTTCATCTGCGTGCCGACGCCATCGGTGGAATTGAAAAGCTGCGATACCTTCGTCGGATCGCTCTTCAACGCGGCGTTCAGTGCGTCGGCATCGGTCTTGAGCGTGCCGTCCGGCTTGAGCGTGATGCCGATGGACCCAAGGTTGATCGACGATGCCCCTTTGCCGACGCCGCTGCTCAACACGCCGGCAAGCGTATTGCGAATGGTGTTCATCATGGCGTCGCCGAGAAGCGTGCCGCCTTGCGATCCCTTCGGCTGGCTCGAATCGAACGAGGTCAGCGTCTTCACCGTGCCGATGTAGTTGTTGTACGCCGTAACGAAGGCGTTGATGGCGGTTGCCTGGCCCGTCGTATCCTGCGCGACGGTCAGCGTTTGCGTAGTGCCGACCGAGGCTGAATCGAGCGTCATGGATACGCCGCTCAGCGCAGTCGTGATCGTGTTGCTCGCGCTCGTGCCGGCGGTGCCCGCAATCATGAAGTTCGCATCCTGGCCCGCGACGCTTTGCGACCACTTGCCGGTCGCGACACTTGTGGCCGAGCCCGTGTAATTGCCGGCCGTTTCCGCGCTGTTCGCCGGCGCGGACACGGTGCCCGAGGTCATGGCCAGATCGTTCAGCGCATCGTCCGGGCTGGCGCCCGCGATCGAAATATTGATCCCGTTGGACACCCCCGTCGACGATGACCGCAGCACCAGGTGCGCGCCGTCCGTGCCATTGACGATCGCCGCGGTGATCCCCGGATTGCCTTTGCCCGAATTAATGGCCGAGGCAATGCCGGCGAGCGTGTTGTTGTTCGAATCCACGTTGATGGACATGCTCTTGCCGCCGACCGACAGTGTCATCGTGCCGGCACCGAGCGTGCTGCCCGCCTTGAACGCGCCCGACGTAACCGATTGCGACGTCGCGATATTCGATACCTGGACCGAATACGATCCTGCCACAGCGCCTTTCGTGCCCTTGGCGGTGATGCCCTTGCCGTCGCCGATTGCGGTGAATGCGGACATCGTCGTGCCGTCGGAAAGCGAGGCGATCGAGCTTTGCAAAAGCGACATTACCGACTTCAACTGACCAAGCGCCGTAAGCTGGGTGTTGTCCGACTTGGTCTTGTTGGTGAGCGCTGCCGTCTGACCCGCCACCTTCGCATTGACGAGGGCGGTGACGAGCGCGTTCACGTCGGTCTTGCTTCCGGTCGAGCCGCTGATGATCGATTGCGCCGCCTGCTGGACGGCGCTGTTCGGATTCACGCTGGATGAAGAGATCGTGCTCATGCATTGCTCCGTTATTTTTGTCGCGCCGCGAATCAGGCAGCAGCCATGCGTTAGTGGCCTTGCTTGATATGACGAACGAGTGAAATTCGACAGACGGACGCAAAAAACAGCTGGCATTCACTCTTTCTGGCCGCGTCAAACGTCGTGTAACGGATTGTAATTGAGCTTACAGTTTACTTGCTAGTTTATTCATATAATTAACGTTCAAAGGCATGCGCTCGATTGATTCGATGCTAAAGCCAGTCATGGAAATAGCGATCGACGACCATATACATCGGGAAGTACCAGTTTTCCCGCATGAAAGCGTTGTCCCTTGCCTGTTTTAGCGTCAATTCATCCTGCGTAGTAATTCCGGCAACGCCGTTTTCCATTTTCTCCTTGGCTTTCGCGAATCCCGATCCTTTCGAGGCCGCGGTCGGCCCCGTCATCTGAATCGTGCTTGTGCGGACATCGTTGAAATAGAGATCGCGCCGCGCCGTGTCGCTCTTGAGCGATTTGAAATTGCTCTGGATCATGGCTTTGTAGGTCTTCATCCCCTTGCACCTCGGGTGAGAGGCAATGACCGAATTGCTGATTGCCGGCGTCTGGCCGCCGACCTTGCGCGCCCACCATGCGTCCGATTCCCAGTCGCTTTGGCTGACGCCGTCCTTCCAGGCGTAATTGACGGCCGAGAATCGTGGATACGACTCGTGACAAACGATCGATCCAAGCTTACTTGCGCAGGAGACGTCGGTATCGACATAGACGCCCCCGTACTGCATCAGGATCTCGATTCTCAGGATGTCGCTCGCCGCGCCGAAATTGCCGCCGCGTTCGACCAGCTCCCGGCGGTAGATCGGCGCGGTCTTGCCCATGTTCAGGTCGCGCTCCACCTCCCGCAGCTTGATGCGATTGCTGTTGCAGAAGGCCATGATCGAATTGACCTTCTGCACGCGCATGCCCTGCAATGCTTCACCACGGTAGTTGAGGAATTCCTGCAGGTATTTCATCGTGGCACGATCGTCGCCGTCTTTTCCCACGTGCTCGGCGACCGTTTTCCACTGGTCCGCACTTACGCCCGCGCCGTTGTTCTGCGCCGCGTAATGGGCGGTTGCGGCGCGGCGCCGTTCGCCTGTCAGCAACTGTTTTGCATCGATCCAGAGATTGACTTCCCAGTCGGGATTTTTAGCCGGAAAACTTGCGATGCAGTCACGATTGCGTTGCGGGATGTCGTTACCGATCCAGATGATATGCAGCTTCTTGGGTATGGCTTTCACGTCGGATTCCTGAAGTCTGTCGTTCAGGAGAAACACTCAAGCCCCTTGGCATATTCCATTACGCTGGCACCGCAAAAAATGAATTGGAATGAAAATTCCATGTTAAATACAAGTGAAATTTTCGTTGCACTGGCGTCGACGCTCTTCTATGCTTGTCCGTACCAGCGGCCGGAGCGCCGTAGTGAAAAAACAAGGAGACAGCCGTGAACAGCATGCAAGCCGATGCCGTGACCCCCGAGGCCGTGGTCGAAGCACTTTTGCGCGGTCCCGGCGCGGTTCGCATTCGAGGGGCGTTCAGCGCGGCGCAGGTCGCGGAGGCGCGCCGTGTCGTGATGGCGCATTCCGACGATCGCGCGCAGACCGTCACGCATTTCCAGAGGCAGGCAGCACAAGAGCAACGGCTGCATTTGCAGCGGCGTGTCTGGAATCTGCTGGCTAAAGGCAGTGTATTTTCAGAGATGGCCGAGCATCCTGTGATCGTTGCAGCAATGCGGCTTTTTCTCGGCGATGACTTCATCATGGGATCGATTGCCGCCAACCGGATTCTGCCGGACGGGCCGGGACAGGAACCGCATATCGATTATCCATACTGGGATTTTCATGCACCCGACACGTTTCCGGTCGGCATCAACACCAGCTTTCCGCTCAACGCACAAGTCACCATTCCACTCGATCCATTCACGCCGCTGACCGGCGCGACCGCGTTCGTGCCTCACACGCAGCACGAACTGCGATATCCCGGCGATGGCGATGCATTCTTCGAACGCTGCGAACGGATGGAAGCGGACCCGGGCGACGCGATCGTGTTTTTCGGCGCGACGTGGCATTGCGCGATGCCGAATCACAGCACCCAGGACCGCAGCGCCGTGCTGATCCAGTACCTGCCGAAGTTCGTCAAGCCGATGGAAGACCTGCGCGCGATGGCCGGCGAGGCGTTTGTGAAAAACGCCAGTCCGACGATGCGCCAGTTGCTCGGCCTGAATTTTCCATACCCGCAGAATCTCGACGCCGTCGCTGTGGCGACGAACGCAGAGGGGCGCACGAACGCAGGGCGTTAGGGCGCGGGTTTATCGATTTACCCTTCGGAAAACCGCAGCGCCCGTTCCAAAGCGCCGGCGCTGATCGGTTTGTGGAGATATCCGTCGAACGGTTCGAGGTCATCGTCGCGCAGATCGGTGCGCCCGGTCACCGCGATCACGCACGCGTCACGCGATGCACCGTCTTCGCGCACCTTCCTGCAAAGTTCGCGGCCGTCGGCGTCCGGCAGTTCGATGTCGAAGAAAACCACGTCGAAGCTCTGCGCTTGCGTCAGCTCCAGCGCGGCGCGGCCGTCATACGCCACCTGCACTTTGTGTCCCAGGCCCGAGGCTATTTCGCCAAATGCATCGGCTGAATCTTTATGGTCGTCGATAAAAAGGATATGCACGATTCCCTCGGTATTAAGCGGTTTTTCTGCTCGGAGTTTTCGTCCTGCTGGCAGGTGGGATGAACGAGATCGCGCGTTCACGGACAAGCTATGCAACGACAATGCCAGGTGACGCCCGCGCAGCCGTGGCGCACGTCCGGCGTATTTGTCTGCGGCGTGCGGGTCATTGTTACAAGCGCGAGAAAAGCAGTTGACAATCGCAGCGCACGCCGCGAGCATGTTTCCGTTGGAAAGTTTTTAAAGCCCCTCTCATCTCCTTGTCCGTGATTCCCTATGAACGAAAGCCGAAAACCCGCAGCGGTTTCCCGGTCGAAGAAAACGCAGTCCGCTGATGTAACGTCCGCGCAAAAGCCCTATCACCATGGTTCGCTCCCCAACGCGCTGCTGGCGGCGGCTGAAACCGTGCTTCGCCATGACGGCATCAGCGGGCTGAGCCTGCGATCCATCGCGCGCGAAGCCGGCGTGTCGCACACGGCGCCGCAACATCATTTCGGCGATACCGCCGGCGTCCTGAGCGAACTCGCAGCAAGCGGCCATCTTCGTCTCACCGAAACCATGGCGAAACACGCGCATGGCCTGCAGCCCGGGCCGCAACGGCGCCGTGCCATTGCGCGCGGCTACGTGAGTTTCGCGGTGACGAACCCGGATTTGTTCCGGCTCATGTCGCGAGCGGAAATGCTCGACAACACGCGTCCATCGCTGGTCGAGGCGCGGCGTGCGTCGGCAATGGCTTTATCCGATGTCGCCGATGACACCGATGACACCGATGACACCCCGGAAGCGACGCAGCCACCGCCCAAACTCGATGCCACCCGCGCCGTCGCCATGACCGCCGCCTGGGCTTATGTGCACGGCCTCGCCACCTTGCTTATCGATGGACGCCTGAACGGCCTCGCGCTCGCAGCCGACGGCGTGGAAAGCGCTGACGCGCTGGTCGATGCGACCATCGAACAAATGCGGATCGGGTAGGCGCCGCACTCGCTGATCGACCAGTTCGTCCGTAAAACCCCCTACGGA
>NZ_CAXTGZ010000281.1:0-7640 GCF_964243625.1 uncultured Caballeronia sp. | reverse complement strand
CGCATTGCCCGAGCATCAATACGTTCGACATTGTTTCGGATTTCGCAAACCTCTGTCAGGCCGATGGTTTTTTGTTCGCGGCGCCCATTTACGTAAGCAGCCAGAACGTTCGCGACATGCTGCTGCAGGAGGGCGCCGTGCGTGAGACGTATGAGCGCGCGCGTCATTCCGATCTTGCGTTGCTGACGTGCGGCGACCTGACGGAATCGCTCGTGGTGACTTACGGCATCAACGACTCCGAGCAGGTCCGAACGCTCGAGAAAGCCGGCGCGGTCGGCGACATGCTCGGTCACTTCATGGACGCCGATGGCGAGGCGATCGATCACCCGCTGAATCGCCGCACGGTCGCGATCACGCTCGGCGATCTGCGCAAGATCAAGCGCGTCGTGCTGGTGAGCGGCGGCGCGAAGAAGTTCGCGGTGACGCGCGCTGCGTTGCGCGGGCGGTATCCATCAGTGCTGGTAACAGACGAAGAGACCGCGCGCCGTCTCTGCGATGAACCTTGAAAGGACAATGAACGTGGACCGGAATCGCGAGTTCGAAGGCAAGACGGTGCTGATCACCGGGGCAGGGAAGGGCATTGGCTACGCGACTGCGTTATTGATGGCCGAGCGCGGCGCACACGTGGTTGCGCTGAGCCGTTCTCAGGCTGACCTGGATGCGCTCGCCGCGCTGATCGATTGCAAGACCATAGCGGTCGATCTTGGGGATGCGGCTGCTGCGTTGAAGGCTGCGCAAGAAGCGCAGCCGGTTGACTTGCTCGTGAACTGCGCGGGCATTGCCGAGCTCGGCGCTTTCCTCGATGCAACCATCGACGCTTTTGATCTTACGATGGCCGTGAACGTTCGCGCCGCAATGATCGTCGCGCAGGAATGCGCGCGCAGCATGATTGCAAGGGGCAACGGTGGCGCGATCGTCAATGTGTCGAGTATTGCGGCTCAGGTCGGAACGCCTCTGCACGCGTCGTATTGCGCATCGAAGGCCGCGCTGGACGCATTGAGCCGCGTCATGGCCGTCGAACTCGGCGTTTATGGCATACGCGTGAACACGGTCAATCCGGTCATCACGCTCACGCCCATGGCGGAAAAAGTCTGGAGCGAGCCGGCAAAGTCCGATCCCATGCTGGCTCGCATCCCCTTGCGTCGATTCGTGCAGCCTGAAGAGGCGGCCCGCACGATTGCGTACCTTCTCGGCGAAGATTCAAGCATGGTCAACGGCGTAAGCCTTGCTTTGGACGGCGGCTTTCAGGCCGGCTGATTTTTATCCACGTTACCCCTTTGCAGAGGGCTTCAATCATGGAAGCACTGGTTCTTGAAGAAGCGCGTCGCATCAGCTTGCGTCCGTTCACATTGCCGCAGGTCGTGGGCCCCCGCGACGTGCGCATCCGCATCAACACGGTTGGCATTTGTGGCAGCGATATCCACTATTATCAGCATGGGCGCATCGGGCCGTTTGTCGTGAACGAACCGATGGTGCTCGGTCACGAAGCCGCAGGCACGGTAATCCAGACCGGTGACGAAGTCACGCATCTGAAAGTGGGGGACCGCGTTTGCATGGAACCGGGCGTGCCCGATATGGAGTCACGTGCATCGCGCGAAGGTCTGTACAACCTCGATCCAAGCGTGCGTTTCTGGGCAACGCCGCCGGTTCATGGATGCCTGACGCCATTCGTCGTGCACCCGGCCGCGTTCACGTTCAAGCTGCCAGACAACGTGACGTTCGGCGAAGGCGCGATCGTCGAGCCGTTGGCTATCGGCATGCAGGCCGCGACGAAGGCGAAGATCAAGCCAGGGGACGTGGCTGTCATTCTTGGCGCCGGAACCATCGGCATGATGTGTGCGCTGGCCGCGCTTGCGGGCGGTTGCAGCCGCGCGATCGTGTGTGATCTCGTGCCGGAAAAGCTCGAGTTGATCGGAGGCGTGCAAGGCGTGACGGCCGTGAACATCCGGGAGCGCAAGGTGAAGGACGTTGTCGCCGAACTCACCGATGGCTGGGGCGCAAACATCGTCTTCGAAGCAAGCGGCAACGAGAAAGCGTTCGATGGCATTGTCGACCTGCTGTGTCCGGGCGGTTGCATCGTGCTGGTCGGCATGCCGCAGCATCCGGTGCCCATCGACATTGTCGCAGTACAGATCAAGGAAGTACGGATGGAATCGGTCTTCCGTTACGCCAACATGTTCCCGCGCGCGATCCAGTTGATCGCGTCGGGCCGGCTGGATGTGAAGCCGTTCATTTCGCGCTCGTTCGCATTTGCCGACGGCATCAAGGCCTTCGAGGAAGCGGCGAGCGGCAATCCAACCGACGTCAAGGTTCAGATCGTGATGGAATGACGTTCAGGTCCATTCCTGGAGTAACGGACCTTTGCGCCCGGCGACAGGATCGCTGCGCGGAAACGGCAACGCTTCCATTGCAGCGATCTCTTCCTTCAATAAAGCATCGCGCCGGATATCCCATTGCTGCCCTTCTGGATACGCGCCGACAACCTGGAAGCGTCCTTCCGTCGATTGCAGACAATGTCCCGTGCCAGCCGGAAGCAGCATGACATCGCCGGCTGCGATAGAAACAACTTCGCCTCCCGGCCCGCCGATGATCACATCGGCCTTGCCAGAAATCACTGCAAGCGCTTCATGCGCCGTCGAATGAAAGTGGTGGTAATCGAAGATGCTGTCGCGCCATTGCGGCAGCCATTCGTTGCCCGCGAGCAGCGCTTCCAAAGTCTTGCCGAGATCCTTTGTTGACGGATCGACCGCTCGTCGATAAATCAAAACGGGCAAGCGGCTATTGTTGGGAACCCACGCATGCGGTGCGAGCTTGAGCGTCTCAAATGCGATATCCGCCGGATGAAATGCCGAGTCGAGTTCGTGTTTCATGATCAGGACCTCCTTGCTTTAACTGCCTTCACGTAACGTGCTATGAATGTCCGTGTCTCGCCGTCAGGAAACAAAACGGCGACGCGATCACCGCTCATCATTTCCACGTGGCCATTTCCGTATTTACGGACCTGGACCGCATCCCCGGGATTCCATACTTTGGCGGCCCGCTTCGGCGTGGAAGCGGGCTGCTGCAATTCGCGCGGGCTCGGTACGACCGTTGGCGGGGAAACGCAGTTGTCGCACTTGCAGCAGACGCCGCCATCGAGTTCGTCGGGCATGCTCAAAACAGCTTCATGCAAACGAGCCGCATCCAGATGCGCGTGAAAATAATCGAGCAGGATGCGCCAGCGGCACTGGCCGCTTTGCGCGTAACCGATCATTCGTTCAAGCACTTCGCGATCGTGTGCTGCCCTCTGCGTGAACCGTTGCGCGGCTTCCTGCATATCGTGCGGGGCGTCGGTGTCGAGCACGGTCACGCTGCCTTTGCGTGTGCGTCGAATCATCCGCATGTCCTGCAACACGGATAGCACCGTCCGTAATTTGTTCAAGCCAATCTCAGGCAGCGCTTCGTGCAGCGAGTCGACGGGTGTATCGATCAGCTTGCGTTCATTCCCGCTCGCGAGCTTTCGCAGGGCATCGGCACAACGCGTAAGCGTTTCGACACTCGGATAACGGCCGCTCAGGAAAAATTGTTGGACCTGCTTGTCCTTCAATTCGAACAGCAGGATGCAGTGCGCTTCGGCTCCATCGCGTCCCGCGCGGCCGGCTTCCTGGTAGTAGGCTTCGAGGCTTCCCGGCATCTGGTGGTGAATGACAAAACGGATATCCGGTTTGTCGATACCCATGCCGAAAGCGTTTGTCGCGACCATCACACGGCATCGATTCTCCATGAACGCGTCTTGCGCCGCCGTGCGTTCTGATGCGGACATCTTGCCGTTGTACCGTTGAGCTTCTATTCCCGCGTCCATCAATTCCGCGTGGACCGCATTGCATTCGGCAACCGTCGAACAATAGACAATGCCAGTCCCTTCTAGCGCCTGAATCCGTTCAAGCAAACGCGTGCGTTTCTCTTTCGGATTGGTCAGTTGTTCGACCGCAAACACCAGGTTGTCCCGATACACCCCTGTATTGATGACCTGTGCGTCCTTCATATCGAGCTCGCGCAGGATGTCTTCTACAACCGCAGGCGTTGCCGTTGCAGTCAGCGCCAGAACGGGCGGCCTGCCAAGCGCCTTGATGGACTGCAGCATCTCCACGAAAGCCGGCCGGAAGTCGTGACCCCACTGCGAGATGCAATGCGCTTCATCGATCACGATCAACTGAGTCCCGGGCTTGCCACGCTCGTTGAGCATTTCGACAAAATCCGCCTTTGCCAGCCGCTCGGGGGTAAGGAACAAAAAGCGGCTCTCGCCTGAATCGATGTCGCGGATCGCCTGCCGTTCATCCGCCGCCGAAAGCCCGCTGTGCAGCGCAACCGCCGCGATACCGGATTCGCGCAGCTTGTCCGACTGATCTTTCATCAGCGATATCAGCGGCGAGACCACGAGCGTCAGGCCGCCTAACTGCAACGCCGGAAGTTGATAGCACAGCGACTTGCCCGCGCCCGTGGGCATGACGGCGAGCGTGTCGTGGCCGTCAAGGACGCTGCGGATCACTTCCTCCTGCCCGGGTCGCAGTGCATCGATGCCAAAGACATCATGCAAGGACGCCTTGAGCCGCTTCTTCAGCGTGCCCTGAAGCAGCTCCTTGATGGGTTTGCCCAGCTTGGATTCGGTCGTCACATGCGTGCCTGCACTGGTAAAGGGGAATGTCCTTGTCTCGCTACTGCACCCAGCAAACGCGGTGCCGCGTCCTGCCAGACTTCCAAAACCAATACCGATAACTGTCATATTGCTTTCATAGATGAAACTTACACTTCGCCTTCATCGCGCGCCGGTCACTACGTAAGCCGGACGCAACCTACCCACAAACCCGGACAAGAAGACATGCAAGAGCAGCCCGATTTTTCCCGCCGCAAGACCCTGAAACTGCTGGTCGGCGCACCCATGCTGCCTTTGGGCGCTTTCTCCATTTCGACGCTTTTGTCCGGTTGTGGCGGTGGCGACGACGCTGTTGCGGGCACGTCGGCATCGTTCAAATCGGCGGCGTTTTCGTCTATGGCTGCGCCTTCTCTCGCCAATCCCGCAGCCATGGCAACGACCACGGTCGCGTCGACGCTCACCGTAACCATGAGCGACGGCAGCACGCAGGACTACAAGCTCGCGTACCAACCTTTCTTCGTGACCGGCGACATGGTTCCGAACGGCAACGGCGGCACGATCCTGAGCGGCGGATATTTCGATATCAACAATCAGCCGATCATCGACCGTTCGGTGCCGGGGAAGGAGCGCCAGTTCTTTTCGGATTGCCCGGATGGAAGCTCGCTGCTCTCCCTCGATAAACCCACCGTCCCCGGCATCAAGGGCCGTGCCGTGTTCGCCGTGGTCCAGTTCGAATACGCAACGCGCGACCAGAGCCTCGTGTCGGCGTATGGACAACTGCCGTCGCCGATCGCGGTATTGACGCTCGACCAGGACCAGACCACGGGCAAGCTCACGCTCGTGAAGTATCACAACGTGGATACGTCGAAGGCGAACGGTTTGTGGATCACATGCGGGGCGAGTCTTTCGCCGTGGAACACGCATTTGTCGAGCGAGGAGTACGAGCCGGACGCAACGACCATATCAAGCAACGCGCAGTTCAAGGCCTACAGCACGAGCCTCTACGGCGATCCAACCCGCGCCAATCCCTACAACTATGGCCACTTGCCCGAAGTGACCGTGAATCCGGACGGCACCGGCACGATCAAGAAGCACTATTGCCTCGGCCGCATCTCGCATGAGCTGGTCCAGGTGATGCCGGACAAGCGCACGGTGATGATGGGCGACGACGCGACCAACGGCGGCCTGTTCATGTTCATCGCGGATCGTGCGGAGGATCTGTCGTCCGGGACGCTGTATGTGGCGAAGTGGGCGCAGACGTCATCGGCGGGAGCGGGGTCGGCGAACCTCACATGGATCAAAATTGGCAGCGCGACAAGCGCCGAGATCGAAGCGATGGCCTCGCGCCTGAAGGCATCGGACATCATGGATGTGGCGACCAAGGATCCGCTCGATACCAGCTTCAAGAAGATCAATTACAACGGCACGTTCAACTGGATCCGCATCAAGCCGGGCATGGAGAAGGCGGCTGCATATCTGGAGACGCATCGCTACGCGGCATTCATTGGCGGGAGTCTGGGATTTACGAAGCTCGAAGGCACGACCGTCAACGCTAAGGACAAGGTCGTCTACACGGCGATGTCGCGCGTCGAGAAGTCGATGGTGAAGGGCAACTCCGCCTCGACCGATGTCGCCGTGGACGCCGCCATCAGCGCCGGCGCGGTCTATGCGCTGAACCTTAAATCAGCGCAGAAGGACACGAGCGGCGCCGCGATCAACAGCGAATGGGTTCCCGTCGATATGGCCGCGCCGACCGCCCTCGTGGGCGAAGACCTCGCGACGCCGGATGCCCTGGGCAACACGGCGAGCGCCGCGAAGATCGCGAATCCGGACAACGTAAAGTTCTCGGAGAAGTTGCGCACACTCTTCATTGGCGAAGATTCCAGCATGCACGTGAACAACTTCCTGTGGGCTTATAACGTCGATACAAAGACCTTGTCGCGTGTGCTCTCGTGTCCGGCCGGCGCGGAATCCACGGGCCTTCATGCCGTCGATGAAATCAACGGCTGGACCTACATCATGACGAACTTCCAGCACGCCGGCGACTGGGAAAGCCCGGTTCACGACAAGGTGAAGGCCACGCTGGACCCGCTCGTGCGGGCCAACTACAAGGACCGCTTCGGCGCCACCGTGGGTTACCTCACCGCCGACACGACCAGCATCAAGCTTGGCAAAAGCTAGGACCCTTTGCGGTAGCCGTCGTCAAGCGTCTTCAGGAACGCGATGATGTCCTTCATTTCCTGGGCCGTCATCGCGGGCTTGTCGCCGAATTTGCGATCGAAGGGTGCATCGGCTACGTCGATGTTCGCGTGCAGTTGGGCGGGAAGATCGTCGTATTTGTTGACCTTGCCATCCGCGCCCTTCGGATAGAACTTTTCGGGGGCGGTGTTGCGCTCGTTGTAGAACGCCATGACGTCATCGAGCGAATGATAGACGCCGTTATGGAAGAAGACCTGGCGCGTGGCGGCGTTGCGCAATGTGGGCGTGAGGAACATGCCGCAGTATTGCGTCTGGTCCTTGATGTCGCTGCGGAAGGGACCGCATACGCCCATGTCGAAGAACTTGGGATCGTTGTTGATCGCAAGCTTGGTATTGCGCGGCACGCCGAGTGCTTCGTACTGGTAGTCGGTGAACATTGGCGGGGTGCCGTCGGAAGCGGGCTTCGACAAGTGGCAGCCGGCGCAGTTCGCTTTGTCGGGATCGTTGAAAAGACGCAGGCCGTGCAGCTCCGCTTGCGTCAGGCGCGCCTTGCCTTCGAGCCAGTAATCGTACTTGCTCGAATACGGATGAAACGCCTGCTCTTCGATCTGATAACGCGCGACCGCGAACATGGCCTCGGACGTTGCCAGCTCCGTGCTCTTGAAGATGTTCGGGCCGAACAACTGCTTGAAGTCGCCCATGTAAGCCGTGCGCTGCAGTTTGGCCGAGACATCCTCGAGACTCGTGTTCGCCATTTCAACGGCATTGAGCATCGGGCCCGATGCCTGTGCCTGAAGGGTGTCGGCGC
>NZ_CAXTGZ010000280.1:0-7725 GCF_964243625.1 uncultured Caballeronia sp. | reverse complement strand
AGCCGCCGACGTAAAACCGCGCGCCGAGCGCGAACTGGACGATGCTCGCCAACGCGAGCGATACCCACACGCCAAGGTTCAGATTGATTCCCAACATCGGCAAAACGAGCGGCAGCGTGAGCAGCGCCGACACGATCACCGCGACGAGTTCGCCCCTATGAGCGGGCGCGGCCACTGGCGCGGCTTCCGGCTCGATGAACGTAGCTTTATATCCGGCCTTCGTGACGGCGGCCAGCAACTGGTCGCGCGAAACGGACGGCCCGGCGTGAACCGTGGCTTTCTCGGTCGCGAGATTGACGGACACGGTTTCCACGCCCGGCACCTTGGCGAGCGCCTTTTCGACGCGGCGTACGCACGAGGCACAGGTCATCCCGCCAATAGCAAATTCAGCCGTGTTCGACGCAACAGCCATGTTCTGACTTGTACCAGCAGACATAAAAGCTTCCCGTTTCATTGCGGGCCATGAGAATCAGCTCGATAAAACCAGTATCGACATTCCAATCATTGGAAGGTCAAGGTGTATTTTCAAGAGAGTTTGTCCCTTTTTGCTGCGGCGCGTGAATAAAAAACCGGCACTATGTAGGTAGTTACCGATGGCTGGATTAACGAAACATCAGACTTATTTCGAGGCTTCGTCACGCGCTTCTTGCCTATCCTCATTGGATAAGATAAAACGCGTTTTCAAGATAGCTTGAACGTCGGCGTGCGGATTCGCGGGGCTCGAATTTAAGAACCCGCCAGCGCGCGCGTCGGACGAAGTAAAAAAGCCTAAACAGACCTAATTCGAATGAAAAATAACCGACGCTGGGCAGTTCCGTTGTTTCCGTTGCGTGGGGCACGCTGGATGATTGCCGGTTTGAGCACGCTGGCAATACTGGGCGGGTGCTCGACGCAGGCGCCGGTCGCGACGAACGGCGACGGCTGGCGCAAGGACCAGGTCGCCGATGCCTATGTGTTCGGTTATCCGCTGGTGGCGTCCGATCTGTGGCGCGAAAAGACGACGGGCGGCGACGCATCGAAGCCCGGCCAGGCGGCGGTAAACACCTTGCGGCACACCACCGCGTTGCCGCCGGTCGGCGCGACGGGACGGCCGAGCGTGGATACGCTGGAATCGTCGGCATGGCTGGACGTATCGAGTGGACCGGTGCTGGTTTCGTTGCCGGCGTTGTCTTCCGTGCAGTCCACGCCTTCCGGAACGTTACGGGGCCGCTACTTTGATGCTCGCGCCTTCGATACCTGGACCAACGTGATCTATTCGAGCATCGGTGCCGCGCCCGCCGTGCCCGCGCCTGTTCCCAAGAAGCGCAGCAAAGCCGCGCGCATGGCCGCGGAGCAAGCCAGCATCCTTGCGTTCGTCACCAAGGGCTACACAGGCCCGCTGCCGGACGGCGTGACACGCGTGGAAACGCCTACGCGTTATGCATGGTTGTCGATCCGCGTGCGCGTGAACGGCCAGCGCGATGTGCGCGAAGCGCGCAAGCTGCAGACCGCAATGCGCATTGAAGCGCCTCCGGCCGATAAAACCAGTCCCACCACCGCCGGCGCCGCCTGGCCGAATGTGACGGCCAACACGCCGGCCGTGGTTCCGAGCGGCGACAAGGCCGAGTCACTCGATGCCACCGCGTACTTCACGCGCCTGGCCAAGGCCCTGGAAGACAATCCACCCGTCCCCGACGATCCGCACGCCGTGACCTTGCTCGCGCAATTGGGCGTTAAACCGGGTGAGCCGGTGCAATTCCGCCCATCGGATTCGGCCTTGCTCGCAACGGGTCTCGCCGATGGCCGCGCGCGCGTCGACACGGTTCCCTCTAACGCGCTGAGCCGCAACGGCTGGGTCTGGTTCGGCGACGCCGTCGGCAACTACGGCACCGACTACACCTTGCGCGCGTTCCTTGCCAAACGTCAGCCCGCCAGCGGCACGAAGGACGACGAAGTGAAGCCCGTCGCTTTCCTTGACAGCGACGCCCACCCGCTCAACGGCGCGAACACCTACGTGCTGCACTTCGCGCCGAACCAGTTGCCGCCGGTGCGCGGCTTCTGGACCTTGACCGCGTACACGAAGGAAGGCGCGCTGATCGACGATAAAGCCTTGCGGCTTTCACTCAGCGACCGAGACCGCCTGAAGAAGAATCGCGATGGCTCGACTGACGTGGTCGTTTCCGCGACGTCGCCGGGCAAGGCGCGTGTGTCGAACTGGCTGCCCGCGCCGGACGGCGACTTCCAGTTGATGATGCGTTTGTACGCACCCAAGCCCGAAGCGACGTCGGGGGCGTGGGCGCCGCCGGCTATCGAACGGCAATAGATGCAGGCTGTACGGACCATCGCTGGTTCAAATTGACGCTGTCGCGTCGTATACTCGGGCCTTCCGTTTCCCCCAGGTCACGCGCGGTCTCATGACGCGTGACCGCGCTGTGAGGCCCGCATGGCAAGCCTGAACAAGACTTCCCTGACATCCGCCGGCCGTGGGCTGATCGATCGGGCAAATGCGGTTGCGAGTTCGAACCGCACGCGCCGGGTCGCGATTGGCCTGGTTCTGTTTGTCATCGTGATCGGGCTGCTGGGGTTTTTTGCGGCTCCCTCTCTAATTCGTCATATCGCCGAGCAGCAGATCTCCGCTCAGCTTGGCCGCCCGGCCACGATCGGCCGGATTGCGCTCAATCCCTATACGCTCAGCTTCGAAGCCGACCGCGTTCATATTGGCGAGGCGCAAAGTAATCTCCCGGCTGATTCCAGAAGCAGCGATTTCATCGATATCGAACGGCTGATCGTATTGCCTTCGTGGTCATCGCTATTCCGGCTCGCGCCCGTAATCAATGAACTGAAGATCGATTCGCCGCGCTTTCATATCGTCCGATACGACGCGCAGCGCTTCAACTTCTCGGATCTCATCGGAAAGTTTTCGAAGCCATCTGCCAAACCATCCGATAAACCCGCGCGGTTTTCGGTATCGAATATCCGGATCGCGAACGGGCGCATCGATTTCGATGACCGGTTGCTCAAGACGCAGCATGTGATCGATCAGTGGTCAGTCGGGATTCCGTTCATTGCCAACCTGCCTTCGACGACCGAGTTGTTCGTCACGCCGTCGTTGCAGGCGCGCATTGATGGCTCGCCATTGTCCATCAAGGGCCGCACGAAGCCGTTCGCCGAATCGCGCGAGTCGGAAGTCGCGGTGCAGCTCGACGGACTCGATTTGCCGCAAATCGTTTCGTACGCGCCGGCGTCGCTGCCGGTCGCGGTCAAGAGCGGCAAGCTGTCGACCGATCTGGACGTGAGTTTCTCGCTCACCGGCGACGCGCCCGTTGTACGCATCAAGGGCACGGCCGATATTGCAGATATCGACGTGACGGACAAGCAGAATGCGCCGCTGTTCGCCGCGCAGTCGCTGCACGTGAATGCGGTGAATCTGGAGCCGCTGCGCAATGTTTATCAACTGTCAGAGATAAAACTGTCGCAACCCGACGTAAAACTGTCCCGCGATAAAACCGGCGCCTTCAACTTCCAGAAACTGAGCGGTCCGCCGGCCAACAACCCTCCGGCGGCTGAAACCAAGGCCGCGGCCGAGACGCAACCGCTGGATTTATCGATCAGACATATTGCGATCGACCGGGGCCAGGTCGCCTTCAACGACAGCCTGATGGCGCAACCCGCGCAACTCGGTCTGAAGGCGCTGGACGTCACGCTCGACGACTTCTCGACGCTCGGCAAACCGCCCGCGCGTTACACGCTGAAAACCGCGCTGGATCACGGTGGAACGCTGGTGGCATCGGGCGGATTCACCTTGCCCGGCAAGAACGCCGACGCGAAACTCGCGCTCGCCGATTTGCCGCTGCCGCCGCTGCAACCCTATGTGGCGAACGCGCTCGCCGCGCGGATATCGGACGGCGCGCTCAGCGCGAACCTGCCGCTCCTCGTGAACTGGTCGAAGCCCGAGCCGTCCATCCAGGTCGGCGCAGGAGACGTCTCGCTCAAGTCGCTGAAACTCGTTCCGACCGCAAACACGGCGCCGGTCGCGTTGGCTTCGGCCCAGGCAAAGATCACTAAAATCGATGTAGCCGCACGCACCGCCGCGTTGGAGAGCGTGAGCCTGAACGGTCTTTCCGTCGATGCAAAACGCCTGAAGGATGGCAGCATCGACCTCGCGGCGCTCGCCGGTCCGCACGAAACCGCGCCGGAAGCCAGCGCCACGCACAAGGTGGAGAAGGCCAACGCTGCGGGTCCGGCGTGGCGTTATCAGATCGCGCAGATCGCGCTCAACGACAGCACCGCCGATTTCACCGATGAAACCACGCCGACTCCGGTGAAGCTTCATATCGCGCCGCTGCAAGTGAGCGTGAAGCAGGTCACCGATGACCTGACAAAACCGCTCGCCGTGGATGGCCGGCTGACCATGAACGGCAAGGGCACACTGGCGACAGCCGGGACGCTGACCATCAAGCCGCTGAGCCTGGCGCTGCATGTGGACGCAAGCCAGCTCGATGCATCGGCGTTCGAGCCGTATTTCGGCAGCTCGCTGAACGCATCGCTTTCCAGCGCGTTGCTCACCGCGAACGGCGACGCGTCTTACTCGGGAGAAGGACGCACGCTGAAGGCCGGCTACAAGGGCGACGTGTCGTTGTCGAACGTGCGCTTGATCGACCGGGTGAGTTCCCAGCCGCTCGCGGGCTGGAACCTGCTCGGCCTGACGAAGCTCAACGCCCGATACGACGAAAAGGGCGCCGACGTGGAAGCTGCGCGCGTCACCTTTGCCAACTTTTATGGCCGCGTTCTGCTTGATGCGCAAGGGAAGCTGAATTTGCGCGATATCGTGGTGAAGGACAAGACGGGCGGAAAAGCAACGACAGCAACGACAGCAACGGCAGCCGCCGAGCCCGCGCCAGTGGCCTCCGCCCCGGTCGTGCCCAAAGCGGCATCGACATCGCCCACGCCCAATCTGCGCTTCGGCCAGCTCGTGCTGCAAAACGGCCGTGTGACCTACACCGATAACTTCATCAAGCCGAATTTCACCGCGAACCTGGTTGCGATCACGGGGACTATCGGCGCATTCGGAACGCATTCGACCGTCTCCGCGCCCGTCGATGTCGCCGCGAAACTCAACGCAAACGGGCCGGTATCGATCAAGGGCACGGTGAACCCGCTGATTGCGAAACCCGCGCTGGACCTGACCGCGAGCGCGCACGACGTCGAATTGCCCAATATCTCGCCGTATTCCACCAAATACGCGGGCTATCCGATCACCAAAGGCAAGCTGAATGTGGACCTGCACTACCAGCTCGCCGACGACAAACTCTCGGCGAACAACCATCTTTTCATCGATCAGCTCACGTTTGGCGACCACGTCGACAACGCCACCGCGACCAAGTTGCCGGTGCGCCTGGCCGTATCGCTGCTGAAGAACTCGCGCGGTGAAATCGACGTGAACATCCCGATTTCCGGCTCGCTTTCCAATCCGGAGTTCTCGGTCGGCGCGCTGGTGTGGAAGGCGATCGTGAACCTGCTGGAGCGCGCCGTGACTGCGCCGTTCTCGCTGCTGGCAAACGCGTTTGGCGGCGGCAAGAACGCCGAGGAACTCGGCTACGTGGAGTTCGACCCGGGCTCGTCCACGCTCAGCGACGCCGGCAAGGAGAAGCTCGACACGATCGCGAAGGCGCTGGCGGACAAACCGTCCATCAAGATGGATCTGTCGGCGCGCGTCGATCCCGCCGTCGATGAACCCGGCCTGCGCGCCGCCTACGTCGACCGCCAGGTGAAGCTCGCCAAGATGAAGGATGCAAACGACGACAACCCGAACATCAGTCCTTCGACCATCACACTTTCGCCCGATGAATACACGAAGTTCCTGACCAAGGCGTACAAGGACGCCGACTTCAAGAAGCCGCGCAACATGATCGGCATGACGAAGACGTTGCCCGACGCCGACATGAAAGCGGCACTCGCAGCAAACGCGCCCATAGACGAAGCCGCGCTCGGCACGCTGGCGCAAAAACGGGCATCGGCGGTGAAGGCTTACTTTGACGGGAAGATCGACAGCAAGCGGATTTTCATCGTCTCGCCGCACATGAACGCCGATGGCATCAAGGACAAAGGCGCGCCAACCCGAGTGGATTTCGGCTTGCAATGACCGCTTTTAGACCGCGGTCAAAGAAGCGTATTTATTTAGGCATGCGCTGAAAAAACGACGCCGTCATATGGTGTATGGCAAAGCGCGCGGTTCATGGCATTTTCGTCAAACCGCGCTACACTCATCTCATTAATGCAGCGGCGCCGGGCGACGCGCATGACCGCCGTGGACATCGTTCCAGTTTCGTCCCGCGTCTTCGTTTCAGAGCCGTAAAAAATGCCGCCGAGCGTTCGCGTTTCAGACGCGAGCACGGATAAGCCAATATCAGGCGGCGTCCGGCACTTGGCATTTCCCCAACCGACTTCAGCGCTGCACAACCCGCAGGGAGAATCTCATGCTGTTGCATGATCTGGCTGACCGGTATGGTCCCGCTATCGTGTTTTTCAACGTGATGGGCGCCGCGCTCGGCCTGCCCGTTCCCGCCATGCCCACTCTGATCGTGGTCGGTGCTTCCGTCGCCATGATGGGCGCGAACGGCCATGCAGTGCTGCCGCATCTCGCGTTGATGCTCGCCATTGCCGTAGTGGGCGGCGTGCTCGGCGATCTCGTCTGGTTCCAGGGCGGGCGGCGCTACGGCGATCGTACGCTCAAGACCATCTGCAAGTTGTCGCTTTCGCGCGATACATGCGTGAAGAAGACCGAACGTTTCTTCGGCCGATGGGGCGTGCGCGTGTTGCTCGTCGCGAAGTTCATTCCGGGTTTGTCGCTGGTTTCCGTGCCGCTTGCCGGCGCCATGGGTGTGCGCACGCGCTCGTTCATTGCGCATGACGGCGTGGGCGTGGCGTTGTGGGCGGCGGTCGGATTGCTGGTTGGCGTGGCATTCGCGGCGCAACTCGACATGGTCTTCGCCATGATCGCGCAACTCGGACGGCAAGCGCTGATCGTGGTGGCGATCGCGCTGGCGGGGTACGTGGCGTACCGCTACTGGCGCCGGAAGATGTTGATGAAGACGCTGGAAACGGCGCGCATCACGGTCGATGAACTCTATGCGCTGATGGAAAACAAGCCGGTGCCGGCAATCTTCGATATCCGCTCGTCTGAGAAACGCGTGCTCGATCCGTTCGTGATTCCCGGTTCCGTTTTCGCCGATGAACGCGAGCTCCAGAAGATCGTCGAGAGTTATCAGCCTGATCAGAAGATCATCATTTATTGTTCGTGCCCGAACGAGGTATCGGCGGCGTGGATGGCGAAGTCGTTGCGTAACGCTGGCTTCAAGGACGTCGTGCCGCTGACCGGCGGCCTCGATGCATGGCGTCTCGCCGGCCTCGAACTCAAACCGCTGACCGACTTCGGCGGCGCGCGCGAGGACCTGGGCGAAATGGCCGCCATGTGCCCGTGGCCTGCCAAATCGCCAGCTGCGGCCAAGGGCGCGCTGCACGAAGCCGTCTACCTTCATGGAGATCGACACGCATGAGTACTGCCCACGAAGGCATGAACGAAGGATCGGATCACGCCCGGTCGGAATGGCGGGACAACGCGCCGCCAACGCGGGAAAACCTCGACACCATCAGTAACGACACCGTCTCGTCCGCGCCTTCGGAGACGCCCGCCGACGCCCCGTTTTCACCGCTTCGTGTGGCGGTAGGTGCGCCTTCTCGTCTCAG
>NZ_CAXTGZ010000279.1:0-7732 GCF_964243625.1 uncultured Caballeronia sp. | reverse complement strand
CGCGCTGCCGTCGTCCATTGCGACCTTGAACGGCAGGTTGCGTGTCTGCGCGTAGTTGTTCACGTACATCGGTGCGTCGTAGTTCATGGCGACGGCGACGAATTCCAGGCCGCGGCCCTTGAACCGGTTATACGTGTTGATCATCTGCGGCATCTCTTTCATGCACGTTTCGCAGCTTGTTGCCCAGAAGTTGATCAGGTAGACCTTGCCCTTCAGATCGGTCGAGGTCGAAACCTTCTGGCCCGACAAAAGCGTGAACGTGGCGTCCGGCACGCGTTGCTGGCCGCCGAACGCGAAAAAGCCGGTACACGCAATCACGCCCGCCACGACCGCCATGACGATATAGCGCAGCGGGCTCTTGCTGCGCGCCAATGAAACCTGTGAATTCTCTGACATGGGAGACCTCGAGCGTGCTCGATATAAGGCAATTGCGTCGGTGTGACCGGATGCTGCGCATTTTAGCCCGAATCCCAGAAAAGCGTCTCCGCTGAAAAGTCCGCTCTGGCGCGGCCAACAGCGCCGTCGGTTCGGACAGCGGATAATTACGTTTTCTCTTTTTGCTTTGCTCATGAACCGATCTTCGCGAACCGTAGTCCTCAAATCCATGATGGTGGCTTTTAGCGCTGTAGCGCTGCTCGCCTGCACGCCGGCCTACGACTGGCGCACCATTCAGAACAACGACGACGCCTACGAAGTCACATTCCCCGCCAAACCCCGCTCGGATGCGCGGGATATAGAGATCGCCGGAAAGCCGATGCACATGAAGATGCAGACCGCCGAAGCCGGTGACGCGGTATTTGCCGTGGGAACGGTTGACTTGCCCAACGGGGACGCCGCAACGCAGCAAGCCGCGCTCGATTTTCTCCAACATGGTTTGGCGCGCAATGTGAACGCCGCTCCGGCTGCGCACCCGGTTCTGATCGAAATTGCGGCAGGCGGCAAGCTGCCGGGATCGGAAATCGAGGTGAACGGCACACGCGATGACGGCCAGAATCGCGAGACACGCCAGATTCGCGCTCGCTTCATCGCGAAAGGAATGCACGCTTATCAACTTGCGATCGTTTCAACCAAAGCGCCTCCGGCCGAGCAGATCGATCAGTTTTTCTCGTCGTTCAAACTTTATTAAGTATTCGCAGGCATTCGGCCTTCCGCATTTACCGCCATTTCATTAGTTGAATAACGCCACGACAACGTTTCACGACGAAGAATCTGGACAAGGTTTTAAGGCTAAAACTCGGATTTATCTCAGTTTTTTGAACTATCCACAGAGGTTGTGGATAACTTTGTGGAAAACATCGTCCGGTGAGCCGCAAGCGCCCGTCTGACGCGGCTTTCCTTACTTTGCCTTGATTCGCGGCATCGGAAAAAGATCAATAAATTCAACGGCCTGTGCTTCATTGCCGAAACTGGGGTTTGATCTGATGTTAAGGAAACAAAGAACGGCCCAGTGTGCATAAGTCAAGTCTTGACACGCGAATTTCTTTCTACGACGACGCGCAGGCGGCCTATACCGCGGCGAAAGCCCGCCGATACTGGATCGCCTCAGCCAGATGCCCCGCCGTGGGTGAGTTGGCGGCGGCCAGATCCGCAATCGAGCGCGCCACTTTGAGCACACGGTAATACGCTCGCGCCGACCATCCGAAGCGCTCACCCGCTTCGCGCAGCAAGGCTTCGCCGGCCGCGTCCGGGCGGCAGACCGCGTCGACTTCCCGGCCATCGAGTTCCCGGTTTGTCTTGCCTTGGCGCTGAAGCTGGCGCTCGCGTGCATCGGCGACACGGCGCGCCACGACTGCGCTTGTCTCACCCAGAGACCCACTCCTCGCCGATAACTCCGCCGGCGACAATGCGGGTAGCTCGATCTGGATGTCGATGCGGTCGAGCAGTGGTCCTGAAAGTTTGCGCAGATAACGAGCGGCGATCTCGGGTGTGCAGCGGCATCGGCCGTTCGGATCGCCGCGCCAGCCGCACGGGCACGGATTCATGGCTGCGACCAATTGACACGCAGCCGGGAAGTCGGCCTGATGCGCGGCGCGTGAAATGGTGATCCGGCCGGCTTCCAGCGGTTCGCGCAGCGTTTCGAGCACTTTCCGGTCGAACTCCGGCAGCTCGTCGAGAAACAGCACGCCCAGGTGCGCCAAGGTGATTTCGCCAGGTTGCGGCGGGTTGCGACCGCCGACAAGCGCCACCGAACTCGATGAATGATGGGGTGCCCGGAACGGGCGCTGGCGCCACTGAGCCGGGGAGAATCCAAGCATGCTCGCGGAAAGGATCGCCGCAGAGGACAGGGCTTCTTCGTCTGTCATGGGTGGGAGAAGGCTGGGCAATCGCGCGGCGAGCATCGATTTGCCTGCGCCCGGCGGTCCGACCATCAAGAGATGATGTCCGCCGGCCGCCGCGACCTCCAGTGCACGCCGTGCGCCGGGATGGCCGATGACATCGACGAGATCGGGCAAGGGTGGGCGCCGGTCTAGCCGGGAGCCGAGCGTTGCGGCACGAACGGGCGTGAGGCGGCCGTTTTCCGAGCCGCAAAGATGTGCACACAAAGTGGGCAGATCGGGCGCACCAAATACTTCGACACCTGGCACGAGCGCGGCTTCCGATGCACTCGCGGCCGGCAGATAAATCTCAGGCATGCGCACGTCGGTGTCCCGCACGAACCCACCTTCCATTGCAACGACGCCCGCATATTGCCGCGCTGCGCCGCACGCCATCGCAAAGGCGCCGCGCATTGGCCGGATGGAACCGGTCAGCGACAACTCGCCCGCAAACTCACGATGCAACAACGCCTCGACGGGAATCTGACCGCTCGCTGCAAGGATGCCCAACGCAATAGGCAAGTCGAACCGGCCGCTTTCTTTCGGCAGATCGGCAGGGGCAAGGTTGACGGATCCGGCGAACGGGAAATTCGAAGCCGCAATTCTGAAGGGCGGCGCGAACGCGCTCGCGGCTTTCGCGGACTTCAAGATCAGGCAGGCCGACGATTGAAAACGAAGGTAATCCATTGGCGAGATGAACCTCGACGGTCACCTCGGGCGCGCGCCCAGGAGCGGGCGCGCGGCTGCGCACCACGGCAAGCGACATGATTTTTTCCCCGCTGCCCGCGCCCCGTCGTTGCAATTGCAATCGCAAGGCGGCGGTTTATTGATTCAACATCACGGCTCGCTTAGCCGGTGACACGCTTTTTCAGCTTCTAGCCCTTAGTCCTGACTACTCGATGACGTAGCGCCACCCAGCTTTGCTTCCAGTTGCGCCACACGCCGTTCGAGCTCTTCGAGCCGGGTACGTGTGCGCACGAGCACTTGCGTCTGGGTATCGAATTCTTCGCGCGTGACGAGATCCAGCTTCGAGAAGCCTTGCGAAAGCATGGCTTTCATATTCTTTTCAATGTCCTTGGCTGGCGAATTCTTGAGCAGCTCGCTCATCTTGGCCTGGAAGTCATTGAATACGTCGTTCGGTTGTTTCATGCGGTCTTTCCTCTTGCGCACCATAAAAGTGCATTCATTGTTAGCTCAGTGCCACGAAATTCTTCATGATCCAAATTGGTGCGTCATAGCGTGAAAGCTGATGGCGGCTGCGCCCAACTCGTCCGTTGACGCGGCGTTTCGTCACGCCCAAAGAATCTGAACTTCGTGCCTGACCTTGCGTGCACTCTAGCAACGATCCACGGTACGCGCCAGCACATGGAAGCACCGTTAGCCATCCGGTCTAAGGAGCGGGCCGGGACCCCGCGAAGCCCTGATGAGCATGCGTATAGGCTCGCATGGCATACGAGTTGCATAAGTGGCCCCGGCCTTGTCCGTACGCGCTTTTCCGGGCGATGGGCAAAGCGGCGTGGCGCATGAGACGCCGCTCGCGATGGCACGAGGCAACAAAGGATCAGGCATGGGACCAGAGCAAGCGCCAACACGCCAACTCTGTTCGACACACACGCGAGGGATACATGAAGCTCATTACCGCAATCATCAAGCCGTTCAAGCTCGACGAAGCACGCGAAGCGTTGTCGGCGATCGGCGTCTCGGGCATCACCGTCACCGAGGTAAAAGGCTTCGGCCGCCAGAAGGGCCACACGGAGCTGTATCGCGGCGCCGAGTACGTGGTCGACTTTCTGCCGAAAGTGAAGATTGAAGCAGCGGTATCGGACGATATCGTCGACCAGGCGATCGAAGCGGTGGAGCGCGCAGCACGCACGGGCAAGATCGGCGACGGGAAGATCTTCGTCACCCCGATCGAACAAGTCATTCGCATTCGTACCGGTGAAACCGGCGCGGACGCTCTCTAAAAAAAACGAAACGGCGATAAGAGGAAACACAAGAATGCGCAATTTATTGATGTCCTTGTTGATGGCGGGGTCGCTGCTGGGAGTGAGCGCCGGCACCGTGATGGCGCAGGATGCATCGGCGCCCGCGGCTGCGTCGGCCATGGCGGCGCCTGCAAGCGCACCAGATTCCGCGTCTCCGGTCAGCGCCAATACGGCACTGGCTTCCGGCGCGGAAGCAGCATCGGCCGCAGCGCCGGCTTCCGGCGCATCGGACGCAGCAGCCGCACCGGCTGCCCCGACAGAACCGTTCTCTGTGGATTCATCGAAGATCAGCTCGGGCGACACCGCCTGGATGTTGACCTCCACCGCTCTCGTCCTGTTCATGACGATCCCGGGCCTCGCACTCTTTTACGCCGGCATGGTGCGCAAGAAGAACGTGCTCGCGACCGTGATGCAGTCGTTCGCAATCTGCTGCCTGGTCACGATCATCTGGACGGTCGTCGGCTACTCGCTGGCGTTCACGCCGGGTAACTCGTTCATCGGCGGATTCTCGCGCGTGTTCCTGCACGGCATGAACTACATCAAGGGCGACAAGGCCACGACGCTGACCGTCAGCCACCTGGCCCCGACGATCCCGGAATCGGTCTACTTCGTCTATCAGATGACGTTTGCGATCATCACCCCGGCGCTGATCGCCGGTGCGTTCGCTGACCGCATGAAGTTCTCCGCGATGCTCGTCTTCATGGGCTTGTGGTCGATCATCGTCTACTCGCCGATCGCGCACATGGTGTGGGAACCGACGGGCTGGCTCGCAACGGCCGGCATCCTGGACTTCGCAGGCGGCACGGTGGTTCACATCAACGCCGGTATTGCAGGTCTCGTGTGCTGTCTGGTGCTCGGCAAGCGTGTCGGTTATGGCCGCGAAGTCATGGCGCCGCACAACCTCGTGCTTTCGCTGATTGGTGCATCGATGCTGTGGGTCGGCTGGTTCGGCTTCAACGCGGGTTCGGCAGTGGCGGCTGACGGCCGTGCCGGCTTCGCAATGCTCACGACGCAAATCGCAACGGCTTTTGCTGCATTCGGCTGGATGTTTGCCGAATGGCTGGCGAAGGGCAAGCCTTCGGTACTCGGCATCATCTCGGGCGCGGTTGCCGGCCTGGTGGCGATTACGCCGGCTTCGGGCTACGTTGGCGTGACCGGTGCGATCGTGATCGGTATTGCGGCGGGCGTGGTCTGCTTCTGGTCGGCTACGTGGCTCAAGACGAAACTCGGCTACGACGATTCGCTCGACGCGTTCGGCGTGCACGGCGTGGGCGGTATTCTCGGCGCATTGCTGACGGGTATCTTCGCGGTGAAGGACATCGGCGGCGCCGACGGCAGCATCTTGCTGCAAGCCAAGGGCGTTCTGACCACGCTGGTGTACAGCGGCGTGATGAGCTTCGTCCTGCTGAAAATCATCGACATGGTCATGGGCCTGCGTGTCACGGAAGAAGAAGAACGTGAAGGCCTGGACGTGACGCTGCATGGCGAGCACGTCGAATAAACAATGTTTCAGACCGGTTGCGGCAGGGGCGCGAGAGGCCCCGGCTTCAATCGGAGTATGTGGAAAGCAATAGCAGCATGGCTCCGAGATAAGCGCAGCGATTTTGCCCGCCCGTCCTACGGCGGGCATTTTTTTGTCCCGTTTTTGTGCAGGAAGACAGATTCGGATCAGGTGAAATGTTCGCGAAAGACGGCACGAACCGTGCGAATAGGCTTGGGAAAAGGGAGTTCATACCCAAATAGATGAGGCATTTGCTCTACAATCTTTCCTCTTAAGTCCGCGAGTCATCAATGGTTCCGCATCTCGTAACGGCGTTAAACGGCCCCCTGCTCGATCTCGAGCGGAAGATACTCGACGCGACGCCGTCCATTGAACGCTGGTTCCGGCTGGAGTGGCAAGAACACACGCCGCCGTTCTACTGCTCGGTGGACCTGCGCAACGCGGGTTTCAAGCTTGCCCCGGTCGACACCAACCTGTTCCCCGGCGGTTTCAACAACCTGCCGGTCGAAGTGTTGCCGCTTGCCGTGCAGGCCGCCATGGCATCGATCGAAAAGATCTGCCCTGATGCGAAAAACCTCCTGGTGATACCGGAGCGCCATACGCGCAACGCGTTTTACCTGGAGAACGTCGCGCGGCTCGCGACCATCATGCGTCAGGCCGGATTGAATATCCGCTTCGGCACGCTCGATGAAAACATTCATGGCCCGGTGACGATCGCGCTGGCGGATGGCCAGAAGATCGTTCTCGAGCCGCTCGAGCGCACGCCGCGCCGCCTCGGCCTGAAGAATTTCGACCCGTGCTCGATTCTGCTGAACAACGATCTGTCGGGCGGCATTCCGCCGGTGCTTGAAAACCTGCACGAACAATACTTGCTGCCGCCGCTGCATGCTGGCTGGGCGGTGCGCCGGAAATCCAATCACTTTTCCTGTTACGACGACGTCGCGAAGAAGTTTTCAAAGCTCGTCGAAATCGATCCGTGGATGATCAACCCGTATTTCGCGCACGTCGAAGGCGTGGATTACGAGGCGCGCACGGGCGAGCAGGAACTGGCGGATGCCATCGACGGCGTGTTGAAGAAGATCGCGAAGAAGTATCGCGAATACGGAATCAGCGAGAAGCCGTACGTGGTGATCAAGGCCGACGCCGGCACCTACGGCAAGGGCGTGATGACCGTGCATGACGCCAGCGAAGTCGCCGCGTTGACCAAGCGCGAGCGCGTCAAGATGAACGACGCGAAGGACGGCCTGGAAGTGCACGACGTGATCGTGCAGGAAGGCGTGCATACGTTCGAGCGCGTGGAAAACGCGGTCGCCGAGCCGGTGGTCTACATGATCGACCGGTATGTGGTCGGCGGGTTTTATCGTGTGCACGATTCGCGGGATCGCGACCAGAACCTGAACGCGCCCGGCATGCATTTCGTACCGCTCGGCTTCGAGCACACCGCGCTGCCCGATGCCCACGCGAAACCCGGCGCAGCACCGCCGAACCGCTTCTACATGTATGGCGTGGTGGCGCGGCTGGGATTGCTGGCGGCATCGGTGGAACTGGAAAAGACTGATCCGGAAGCCATTCAGGTTTAAGCTTTGAATCCGGAGCACGACGGCCGCACGAGTTGCGGCCGTTTGCACGTCAGGCGCGAACGCACGCAACGTGTTAAAAATCGCGTATTGCAGACCGCTGCCGCTTCTTACCGAATAAACCAAGGCCGAACGGCCGTTCTGGACGCTTATGGACATCCTTTTTATCGCCGATCCGCTCGATCATTTCAAGATCTACAAAGACACGACCTACGCGATGATGGCCGAAGCCGCGCGTCGCGGACACACGATCTACGCGTGCGAGCCGCAGCATCTGGCGTGGGTTGACGGCAAGGTCGAAGGGACGGTTCAGCGCATAACCATCGTCGGCGACGAAGCGGATTCGGCGAGCTC
>NZ_CAXTGZ010000278.1:0-7786 GCF_964243625.1 uncultured Caballeronia sp. | reverse complement strand
CGTCGATGGTTTCGTTCGTGCAAAGATGGACATACGCGGGGTCGTCGGACAGATGCCATTCGGCGATCTTCGGGACGTGCGTGAACCCCTGATCCGTCTTGCCATTCGCCGCGATATGCGGCGTGCCGTATTTCTGTGCTTCCTTGAACGATTTCTGCGACCACGAGCCGGTCACCACAAAGTCCGCGGTCTTGCGCGATCCAAGCAGGTTCAGCGGCACGATTGCGTTCTCGCCAATCCCGCCGCCTTGCAAAAACAGAATCCGGTGCGACGCGGGCACCCTCAGCAGATCGCGGAGATCGGTCAGCGCCGCTTCGTGAATCGACATGAATTCAGCGCCGCGATGACTCATTTCCATCACGCTCATGCCGCTGCCGTTCCAGTCGAGCATTTCGTCGGCGGCTTGACGAAGAACTTCTTCGGGCATTGCAGCAGGACCAGCGGAGAAATTGAATACGCGCATGAATAAAGACCCCGAAAAGCCGGACGCGATTTAAGCCAGTAAAACCTGAAACCGCGCCTGAAAAAGAAATGGCTGTTTGCGTCTGAACGCAAACAGCCATTATCGCACCGTCCCGAAAACCCGCCAAACAACCGCCGCGTGGACAACTCGCTCGCGGCCGCGGGTTCCGGCGACCGGCTTGAACTTACTTAGCCGGCTTGACCGATGCCACTTCCTTGTCTGCTTGCGTACGCGTCGCCTTGATGGCTTGCGGCATGTACTTTTGCATCAGGCCATTCACCACGTCACGACCAACCTGGTCCTGAACCTGGATGAACTTGCGTCCTGTCGGGCTCTTGTAGAACGTCGTCAGGTCGTTGATTTCAGCCGTGGTGTAGTACTTCGCGTAAGCGTCGTACTGAGCTTGCATGGCGTCCTGACGGAACGAATCCGTTGCAAACACTTGGCCAGCCGAATCAACCAGCTTCGGTACCGTGTCCTTCTGGAGCTGAGGAACGGCAGCTTGTTTCTGCTTGTCGTTCAGCGTCTTGTTTTCGCTCAAAGCGTCGGACAGGATGGCCGGAACCAGTTGCTTCGACTGCATTTGTGCGCTGTTACCAATGGCGCCGACGAGCTTTTGCGCGTCGATTGCGTCCAGCAGGTTCTTGATCGCAGCTTGCTTCGCCGGATCCGGAGCCGCTGTGGCCGCAGCCGGTGCCGGCGCTGCCGATTGGCTCTGGAGCGATTGAGCCGATGCGAAAGCCGGTACCAAAGCAGCCAGCAAGATCCATTGTTTAAACTGTTTTTGCATCATTACTCCCTTAAAAAATTTTCGTTTCTACTGCTGCGCGAGCCGGCATGTACTTGGGACATGCTCAGGTTCGCGCAGCTTATAGATTCAAGCTTTCAGAAACAGAACGAGTGCTCGCCGATCAGGCGGCGTTCAGGACGTTGTGTCCTCGCCGCCCTCGGACGTGTCGTCGGGACTGTCGCCAGCGTCGCTAGCCGATGGTGTGTCGAGTGTGTCAGCCGCGTCACCTTCCAGATCCGCGTCGAGTTCGACCGCCACTTCCGCCTCGGCGATGTGCTGCAGGCCGGATAACTTCGTGCCGTCGTCAAGACTGATGAGTGTAACACCTTGGGTTGCACGGCCCATCTCACGGATCTCCGACACGCGTGTGCGAATCAGCACGCCCGTATTCGTGATCAGCATGATCTCGCTTTCCGGCTCCACGAGCGTCGCAGCGACGACCTTGCCATTACGTTCCGATGTCTGGATCGCGATCATGCCCTTCGTGCCACGGCCATGACGGGTGTACTCGCCAATCGGCGTACGCTTGCCGAAACCGTTTTCGGTCGCGGTCAGCACCGACTGGTTCTCGCCGCCCGCCACGAGCAGCGCGATGACCTGCTGCCCGTCTTCCAGCTGCATGCCGCGCACGCCCCGGGCTTCACGGCCCATGGCGCGGACGTCGTTTTCGTCAAAGCGAACTGCCTTGCCCGAATCCGAGAACAGCATGACGTCGTGCTCACCGTCGGTGATCGCAGCGCCGATCAGGAAATCGCCCTCGTCCAGTCCGACCGCGATAATGCCCTTGCGCAGCGGCCGGCTGAACGCTTCCAGCGGCGTCTTCTTGACCGTGCCCAAAGACGTAGCCATGAAGACGTACTTTTCAGCCGAGAATTCCTTGATCGGCAGCACGACGTTGATCTTCTCGCCGTCCTGCAACGGGAACATATTGACGATCGGACGGCCGCGCGAGTTCCGCGAACCTTGCGGAACTTCGTAGACCTTGATCCAGTAGACGCGTCCGCGATTCGAGAAGCACAGCATGTGATCGTGCGTGTTCGCAATGAACAGCGTGTCGATCCAGTCGTCTTCTTTCATCTGCGTGGCTTGCTTGCCGCGGCCACCGCGCTTTTGCGCGCGGTATTCCGACAACGGCTGCGACTTCACATAACCGGTGTGCGACATGGTCACGACCATTTCCTGCGGCGTGATCAGGTCTTCGGTGTTCAGTTCCGTGGCGTTCAGTTCGATGCGCGAACGGCGGTCGTCGCCAAACTCGGCGCGAACGGTCGCCAGTTCGTCCACGATGATTGCGCGAATCCGCTCCGGACGCGCGAGGATATCGAGCAAATCGGCGATCTGCGCCATGACATCCTTGTACTCGCCGACAATCTTGTCCTGCTCGAGCCCGGTCAGGCGTTGCAGGCGCATTTGCAGAATTTCCTGCGCCTGAACGTCGGAAAGCTTGTACAAGCCATCTGCCTGCATGCCGTAAGCCGGATTCAGACCTTCCGGCCGGTACGCCTGTCGCCCGCCCGATTCTTCGGTTTCCGCGCGCGACAGCATTTCGCGAACGATTTCCGAATCCCAGGCGTTGTTCATCAAGTCCTGCTTCGCGATCGGCGGAGTGGGAGCAGCCTTGATGATGCGGATGAATTCGTCGATATTCGCCAGCGCCACCGCCAGGCCTTCCAGCACGTGACCACGATCCCGCGCCTTGCGCAGTTCGTATACAGTGCGCCGCGTCAGCACTTCCCGCCGATGCGACAGGAAACACTCCAGCATCTGCTTCAGGTTGAGCAGACGCGGCTGGCCGTCGACCAGCGCGACCATGTTCATGCCGAACGTGTCCTGGAGCTGCGTCAGCTTGTACAGGTTGTTCAGCACCACTTCGGGCACTTCGCCGCGCTTCAGCTCGACTACCACGCGCATGCCGCTCTTGTCGGATTCGTCGCGGATGTCCGAGATGCCTTCGATCTTCTTCTCGTTCACCAGCTCGGCGATGCGCTCGAGCAGCGTCCGCTTGTTCACCTGATACGGGATTTCGTCGACGATGATCGCCATGCGCTGGCCGCGATCGATCTCTTCGAAGTGGGTGGTCGCGCGCATCACGACGCGCCCGCGTCCTGTCCGATACCCATCGCGCACGCCCGAGACGCCGTAGATCACGCCGTACGTCGGAAAATCCGGTGCCGGAACGATTTCCATCAGTTCGTCGATGGTGGAATCCGGGTTGTTCAGCAGATGCATGCAGGCGTCGACGATTTCGCGCAGGTTGTGCGGCGGAATGTTCGTCGCCATGCCAACCGCGATGCCGGCCGAGCCATTGATCAGCAGATTCGGAATACGCGCCGGCAGAACCAGCGGCTCGCTTTCGCTGCCGTCGTAGTTCGGACCGAAGTCGACTGTTTCCTTGTCGATATCCGCCAGCAGTTCGTGGCCGATCTTCGCCATGCGGATTTCGGTGTATCGCATGGCCGCGGCATTGTCGCCGTCGACCGAACCGAAGTTGCCCTGTCCGTCCACCAGCATGTAGCGAAGGGAGAACGGTTGCGCCATCCGCACGATGGTGTCGTACACCGACTGGTCGCCGTGCGGGTGATATTTACCGATCACATCGCCGACAATACGCGCCGACTTCTTGTAGGCGCGATTCCAGTCGTTGTTCAGTTCGTGCATGGAATAGAGTGCGCGACGGTGGACAGGCTTCAGGCCGTCGCGGACATCGGGGAGCGCTCGCCCCACGATCACGCTCATCGCGTAATCGAGATATGAGCGGCGCATTTCCTCCTCAAGGGAGATTGGCAGGGTCTCTTTGGCGAATTGATCCATTTATCCGTGTCTTGAACTGTGCGGCGCCGGCGCGGAATAAACGTGCGTTTTGCGACGTTTCTCCTGAATTCACCGGCGTTTGGCATCGGCATTGCGAACGCAACGCATCACGCGATTCTAACATGCGCGGCATCCGTGCCCGGCAGCGGCGCGTATATACATACAGTGCATGCGCGGTAAGCAGCCGGGCAGGACAGACCCGAGGGAACTTTTCCGGAGAATCGAGAAGCGCTGTAGCCGAAGCTTACAATTTGCTTTGCATGAGGAAGTGAAAACGTCAGACTAACCCGCTATGATTCACGACCGAGATTTTTGCAGTCGCTGAAAAGTGCACAAAAAATCAGCAAAAAAAATGTATTGATGTTTTGCCAAAAAGTTCCGGGTGGGCACGTATCATGCGCATAAGACGCGCATATCAAACCCTGCTTTTTCCATGCCCCGTCTTGTTGCGCATGCACCACATAAGGTTGCAGGCATTGGGGCCCCGGGGATATTTTTATCGTTGCAAGGGAACGATATGGCAAAATGCCAACGCACAAAGTTAGACACTGCTCGAAGTCTACACACAGCGTTTTGTTCCGCGGTAATGTTATACTTCGAGCAATGTATGACTTGTCTTTGTCAACAAGGCTCGCAGTAAACCTGCGGTAATCTCAATTTCGAGAGGAGAAATATGAATAAACTTTCAAAGCTCGCGTTCATTGCAGCTACCGCAGTTATGGCTGCATCGGCTATGGCGCAATCGGTCCCGGCTTCACGTCAGGCAGTCAATGACAACTGGGTGAACGGCACGGGCGAATATGTGTGGATGAACGGTACGAACGAGCTTTGCTGGCGCGATGCGTTCTGGACCCCGGCTACGGCAAACGCAAAGTGCGATGGCGCGCTGGTAGCGCAAGCACCGACGCCGCCGGCACCGGTCGCTCCGGTTGCTCCGGTCATCCAAAGCCAGAAGGTTACGTACCAAGCTGACGCTCTGTTCGACTTCGACAAGGCAATCCTGAAGCCGGCTGGTAAGGCAAAGCTTGACGATCTCGCATCGAAGATTGGCGACCTGAACCTGGAAGTCGTGGTCGCTACGGGTTACACGGACCGCATCGGTTCGGACAAGTACAACGATCGTCTGTCGCTGCGTCGTGCACAAGCTGTCAAGGCATACCTGGTCAGCAAGGGCATCGAAGCCAACCGTATCTATACGGAAGGCAAGGGCAAGCGCAACCCGGTTACCACCGGTTGCAACCAGAAGAACCACAAGCAACTCATCGCCTGCCTCGCACCGGATCGTCGCGTGGAAGTCGAAGTTGTTGGAACCTCGCGTCAGCCGCAGTAATTTAGCGACTGATTGCCGCAGGATCAAAGCCCCGCTTCGGCGGGGCTTTTTTTATGCGCGCCCGGCGCCCACAAGCTGCCCCCTTCTTTCTCCGCCCCGTTTTCCCCGGTTCCGTCACCGCCTATATACTTGGTGCCTGACTGTTCACGACTTTCGTTTCAAGGCTATCCGCACATGATCAATGCCGATCCCCACGAGCTTCAGAAATTCAGCGAGCTGGCTCATCGCTGGTGGGACCCGAATGCCGAATTCAAACCGCTGCATGAACTGAACCCCGTGCGGCTCGACTGGATCGACGGCCTGGCTCACTTGCCGGGCAAACGCGCGCTGGATGTCGGCTGCGGTGGCGGGATACTGTCCGAGTCCATGGCGGTGCGCGGCGCGAAGGTGAAAGGCGTGGATTTGTCGTCGAATGCGCTGAGCGTGGCCGACTTGCACAGCCTGGAAAGCGGTGTGGAAGTCGAGTACGAGGAAATTGCGGCAGAAGCGCTTGCTGCGCGTGAACCGGGCACCTATGACGTCGTCACGTGCATGGAAATGCTCGAACACGTACCCGACCCCGCCGGGATTGTCCAGGCTTGCGCCACACTGGTGAAGCCGGGTGGCTGGGTGTTCTTCTCCACGCTCAATCGCAATGCCAAGGCGTACCTGTTCGCGGTGATCGGCGCGGAGTACATTGCCCGGATGCTCCCGCGCGGCACGCACGACTATGCGCGTTTCATCAAGCCGTCAGAACTTGCGCAACTTGTGCGTTCGGCGCAATTAGATATCGTCGAGATCAAGGGGATTACTTATCGCCCGCTCGCCAAGCGCTTTGGCATCTCCGACGACACTAGCATCAACTACCTGATGGCTTGCCGTCGCGTGGCATGACGAAAACGAACATGAACGACCGACCGAACGACAACTCGAACTCCACAGATGCGGACCCGACGCCACCGAGCGTCATTGAACCCGTACGGACTTTCATGAGCGACGACCCGACGCCCTCTTCGCAGCAGGAATTGGACAAGGACCGGCTGAAGCTGTGTCAGGCGGTCTTGTTCGACCTCGACGGCACGATCGCCGATACCGCGCCCGACCTCGTCGCAGCCGTCAACAAGATGCGTCACGACCGTGGGCTCGAGATGCGTCCGCTGGAGACGTTGCGGCCGCTGGCATCGGCGGGCGCGCGGGGTTTGCTGGGCGGCGCGTTCGAGATCAGCCCTGAACATCCGGATTACGCCTCGATGCGCGAGGAGTTCCTCGCGAACTACGAAGCGGATCTGTGTATTGAGACGACGCTGTTTCCTGGTATCGATGAACTGCTCGATCAGCTCGATGCCCGCGGCGTTCGCTGGGGCATCGTGACGAACAAGGTCACGCGGCTGGCTGAACCGCTCGTGGCATTGCTCGGACTTGCCGAACGGGCGGCGTGCCTGGTTTGTGGCGACACAACCTCGCACTCGAAGCCGCATCCGGCGCCCTTGCTTCACGCCGCCGAGTTGATGGAAGAGAAGCCCGAGCAGGTTGTGTATGTGGGCGACGATCTGCGCGACGTTCAAGCGGGTTTCGCGGCCGGCATGGTCACCGTGGCGGCAGCCTATGGCTATTGCGGCACGGACTTGCCGCCCACGCGCTGGCATGCTGATCACGTGGTAGAAACGACTATCGAATTGCAGCAATTGCTGCGGGATGTGCAATAAGTTGCGGTGTCCTTCAGGTCCTTGCGCTGACGCTGATGGCGGCTGGATCTGTGAGATAATACGCAATGCTTCGGGGGCGACCTGGTTTCGACAGGGGTTGCGAAGCGGCTAGGGCATACCGAGGACCCGTCACCTCGTAAATCAATGGGAAAAACGTAACTGCAAACGACGAAACGTTCGCACTGGCAGCCTAAGGGCCGCCTGCCTCTCCCTAGTTTACTGACGGACTAGAGTCGCAAGACCGGTAGCAATACCGAGAGAGGTCATATACGTCAGATAAGCCTTGTCGGCGTCGCGACGCCAAGGTCGAAAATTTAGTGAATCGCCGAAGCGAAGCGTGTTCGTCCGCGTCGCCAGGTTAAATCAAATGATAGAACTAAGTATGTAGAACTGGTCGTAGAGCGCTACTGGACGCGGGTTCGATTCCCGCCGCCTCCACCAATATCGCTTCCGGCTTTCTTGCCGGATGAACTGAACCCCGCTTGCCGCAAGGCATGCGGGGTTTTGTTTTTCCCACTCCCCACAATCCGCCAAACCCTCCTTCCATGTTCGCTCGGCAACGGAACGTCGCGCCGCTACACTTCAAGCTGCCAGATTCACTAATTCAGCAGACAAAAAATGCCATACGGGGGAATCATGCAAATGAGCCGTTCCATGCGGAGATTGGCTGTTGCGTGCTTATCGATACTGCTGTGGGCCATCAGCGC
>NZ_CAXTGZ010000277.1:0-7828 GCF_964243625.1 uncultured Caballeronia sp. | reverse complement strand
ATCGGCCGCATTTCTCTTCGAGGTGTACCAATCGTCGCGCTGCATGTCGCGCCCCGATCCCGCGATAGGCGCGCACGCCACGTAATGCCGCGAGAACGGATAACCACCCATGAACCCGCGCGATGTTGCCAGCACGAATTGCGAATGTTGCGCCGAGACGCTCGCGCCTTCCGAATTCTGAATGCGTTTGTCGACGGCGAACGCTGCGTCTTCCGCGCGGCGCGCAAGGTCTGCCGCTTCTTCGGCGTTGATATCCCACGGGTGATAGAGATCGAGGTCCTGCGGCGCCATTTCGAGCAATTCCGCTTCGGCGAGGCCGGCGGCACTGTCTTCGGCCGTGAAGCGCGCGATGTTGTACGCAGCGGCCACCGTGTCCTTCAACGCGGCGCGCGAGAAGTCCGAGGTGCTCGCATTCCCCCGCTTCTTGCCGATGAACACCGTCACACCCACCATCTTGTCGCGATTGTGTTCGATGGTTTCGACTTCGCCACGACGCACGCTGACCGAAAGGCCATCGCCTTCCGAGATTTCCGTAGCGGCATCGGTCCCGCCGAGTTCCTTCGCGTGCCGCAGGATGTCGGACGCAATTTCTTTCAGCTCGTCCTGGGTGTGCGGGAAAAAGCGTTGCCTCACGTCCATGTCTGCTGCCATTTTTGTCTGCCTGTGGATGCTCGAGTTGCAGAAGGGTTCAGAACGGTCGCGCCGGAATTCAGTGGCGCAGCGCTCGCCATGACCGCTTCCGTGTATCGCAAGATCATAGCAAGTCCAGGGGTGTTTGGTTTCGTTCGTCCATGCCGCGAGGCGCCAGCGGGCCCCTTCGAACAAGTACAATATCGCGATGAACCGTAAAACCCGCACGCAACCCATAAATCCGGCCGTTGCCACCGAACAGGATGGCAGCGAGCACGGCTACGACCGCCCGAGCAAATCGCAGCTCAAACGCGACATGCTCGCGCTGCAAGTGCTCGGCGTGGCGCTGATCGAGCTTCCCAAAGATGCGCTCAAACGCATGCCCATGCCGGAAAAGCTCGACGACGCCGTCCGCGACGCCCGCAAGATCACCGATCACGAAGGCAAGCGCCGCCAGGTGCAATACGTCGGCCGCGTGATGCGCTCCCTGACCGACGAGGAAACAGCGGCGCTGCGCACGGCGCTCGACACGTATCGCGGTGTCAATCGCGCTGAAACCGCCAAGCTGCACTGGATCGAACATACGCGCGAAAAACTCCTCGCCGACGACGCCGCCCTTACCGAATTCATCCGCAAGCATCCCGGTGTCGATCCGCAGGAAGGCCGCACGCTGATCCGCAACGCGCGCAAGGAACGCGAGCAGAGCAAGCCGCCGCGTTACTTCCGTGAGTTGTTCCAGTGGATCAAGACCGCTGCGGGCGTGGACGAAGAAGACGACGAAAGCGCAATCGAAGCCGAAGACGGTGACGACGTTGAATTCCCGCAACGAGATGACGACGATGGCTACAAAGCGTAATCATCCGGACGAATTGCTGATCGGGCTGGTCTCGATCAGCGATCGCGCTTCGGACGGCGTGTACGAGGACAAGGGCATTCCGTCGCTGAAGGAATGGCTCGCGAGCGCGCTGAATTCACCCTGGCGCGCCGAAACCCGCCTGATTCATGACGACACGGCCACCATCTCGGCCACACTCCTGGAACTCGTCGATGAAACCGGCTGCGATCTCATCCTGACCACGGGCGGCACAGGCCCGTCGCGCCGCGATGTGACGCCGGAAGCCACGCTTGCGGTCGCCACCAAGCCGATGCCTGGCTTCGGCGAGCAAATGCGCCAGATCAGCCTGAACTTCGTGCCTACCGCCATTCTTTCGCGCCAGGTGGCCGTGATTCGTGAAACGGCGGATCACGCGGCGCTGATCGTGAATTTGCCGGGCCAGCCAAAATCCATCCGCGAAACGCTGGAAGGACTGCGCGACGCTGACGGCAAAACGAAAGTGCCCGGCATCTTCGCGGCGATCCCGTATTGCATCGATCTGATCGGCGGACCTTATATTGAAACGCGGCCGGAAGTGATCGCCTCGTTCCGGCCAAAAAGCGCGCTCAGGCCGTCAAAGACCTGAACGCTGCCACGTTCCTTCAGCGTTGCTTCATCTTTCAAGCGGCCGCGCCTGCTGCGCCGGTTGCCGATGGGATCAGGAAATGCTCGCGGTAGTACTTGAGTTCGTCGATGGACTCGTGAATGTCGGCAAGCGCCGTGTGCATGGCGCGCTTCTGGAAACCCTTATAGATGGCCGGCTGCCAGCGGCGGCACAATTCCTTGAGCGTGCTGACATCGAGGTTGCGGTAATGGAAGAACGTTTCGAGTTCCGGCATCCACCGCGCCATGAAACGCCGGTCCTGACAGATGGAGTTACCGCACATGGGCGACTTGCCCGGCGGCACATATCGACCGAGGAATTCGCGGATTTGCCGCGTGGCTTCGGCCTCATCCACCGTCGAAGCCAGCACCCGTTCAGTCAGCCCCGAGCGGCCATGCGTGTTGCGGTTCCACTCGTCCATCTTGCCAAGCGCCGTTTCGTCCTGATGGATGGCGAGGACCGGCCCTTCAACGAGTTTATCGAGCGTCGAATTCGTCACGACCACCGCAATTTCGATGATCCGGTCGTTATCGGGTTCGAGACCCGTCATTTCCATGTCGAGCCAGACAAGGTTCATGTCGCTGCGAACGAGGTCTGACGGGCTAGCGGAAGTAGAGGAATCGAGCACGGAATCGGCCATAGGAGGGCAACCTGAATGGGTTTGACGCCTGGAACGGCGCGCAGGTGATTTGCAGGACCCGGCCGTTCGGCTGACGCGCAACAAGCCATGCGCGCGGTGACGGCCAAGAACCTATAATTCTCGCATAATTTAATCGGGTTTCCGCTGATGTCCAATTTCAATCTCGCGTTCTCGGTCGTGTTTGTCGTGGCGCTGGTCGGCATGGTAGGCACGAAGCTGTGGCTCGCTTCGCGCCAGATCCGGCACGTCGCGGCGCATCGCAAGCATGTGCCGTCGCAGTTTCTTCAAACCATTCCGCTCGCCGCCCACCAGCGCGCGGCCGACTACACCGTCGAGCGCACGCGCCTGACCATGGTCGAGGTCGTGGTGAGCGCCGCTTTGCTGATTGCGCTGACGCTGCTCGGCGGCATCCAGCAGATCGATCTTGCCGTAACCGACTGGCTCGGCCGTGGGTACGTCGGGCAGATGGCGCTGGTCGCTATCGTGGTGGCGATCACGAGCGTGGTCGACCTGCCGTTCGATTACATCCGCCATTTTGTGATCGAAGAGAAATTCGGTTTCAACCGGATGACGAAGAAGCTCTTTTTCCTCGATCTGATCAAGGGCGTGGTGCTGGGCGCGGCTATCGGCTTGCCGGTGCTGTTCGTGACCTTGTGGCTGATGAACCAGGCCGGCGCGTTGTGGTGGCTCTGGGCGTGGGTGCTGCTCGTTGCGTTCCAGATGCTCGTGCTGATCCTGTATCCCACGTTCATCGCGCCGCTTTTCAACAAGTTCGAGCCGCTGAAAGACGAAGCGTTGCGCGCGCGGATTGAAAACCTGATGTCGCGTACGGGCTTCGCCGCGAAGGGCTTGTTCGTGATGGACGGAAGCCGCCGTTCGGCGCACGGCAACGCGTACTTCACGGGTTTCGGTGCGGCGAAACGGATCGTTTTCTTCGATACCCTCCTCGCCCGGCTTTCCGGCAGCGAGATAGAAGCGGTCCTCGCGCACGAACTCGGGCACTTCAAGCGCCGCCACGTGATCAAGCGCCTGGTCGTCACGTTCGCGCTCAGCCTCGTGATGCTTGCGCTGCTCGGATGGCTTGCGCAATGCGTATGGTTTTATGAAGGGCTGGGCGTGCGGCCATCGCTGATTGGCAACAACAACGGCCTGGCGCTCGTGCTGTTCATGCTGGCGCTGCCTGTCTTCATGTTCTTCGTGACGCCGCTCGGCAGTCTCAGCTCACGCAAGCACGAATTCGAAGCCGATGCCTTCGCCGCGAGCCAGACCGACCCGCGCGACCTCGTCAACGCGCTCGTGAAGCTGTACGAGGACAACGCGTCCACGCTCACGCCGGACCCTATCTACACCGCGTTTTACGCATCGCATCCGCCAGCATCGCAGCGCATCGAGCGCCTGATGCAATTCGCCGCATGAGGCCGCGCGACGCGAAGAAACCGGCGAACGCGCGCATTGAAGGAAGGGTCATTGCCGCTCACGGGCGGCATTACCTGGTAGCTCCCGCTGACGGCAGCGCCATGCTGCAATGTTTCCCGCGCGGCAAACGCAGCGAGATCGCGGTGGGCGACGTGGTGCAGTACGAACAGTCATCGGCGGATCAGGGTGTGATTGTCGAGATTGGCGAGCGAAGAAACCTGCTCTACCGGTCCGACCAGTTCAAATCAAAGCTCTTTGCGGCCAACCTCGATCAATTGATGATCGTGCTGGGTACCGAACCGCACTTCAGCGAGGACTTGCTCGGGCGCGCGTTGATTGCGGCGGAGGCGCACGGCCTCGAGCCGCTGATCGTGCTGAACAAGATCGATATGGAAGGGCCGCTCGCGGTTGCGCGCAGGCGCCTGGCGCTGTATCGGGAGCTTGGGTACACGGTCGTGGAGTTATCGGCGAAAGCGGCTCCCCAGCACGTCCACGATGAACTCGATGCCCGCCTCGCCGACCGGTCGACGCTGCTGCTCGGACAGTCGGGCATGGGCAAGTCGACGCTCGTGAACATTTTGATTCCGAATGCCGAGGTGGCGACGCGGGAAATATCGAAGGCGTTGAACAGCGGCCGGCACACGACCACGTTCACCCGGTTGTACCCATTGCCGGGCGGCGGGTCCTTGATCGATTCGCCGGGCTTCCAGGAATTCGGATTGCATCATCTTTCAGAGGGACAGCTGGAGCGAGCGTTCGCGGACTTCCGGCCGTTCCTGGGCAAGTGTCGCTTCTACAACTGCCGGCATCTGCACGAACCGGGTTGCGCGATTCTGGAAGCAATGGCGGAAGGCAAGATTCGCCCGGCGCGGCATCAGTTGTATGCGCAGTTGGTGCACGAGGCCAGCCAAATTGTCCGATAACCCCATCGCATGAAAAAATTGACGCGGGCTCCGAACCTGATCACGGCGCATCACTGGATGAATGTGCTGTCGACGGCGGGCATTGCGTGCGAGTTGCACAACCGTTATTTGAGTGGTGCGATGGGTGAGATTCCGGCGGAGCAATGTGCGCCGGAGATCTGGATACCGGATGACCGCGACGAAGCGTTGGCGACCGAAATATTGAACCGTGCGAGAAACGGCCCGGCATCGAACGCAAAGTCATGGCGATGCCAGCAATGCGGTGAGACGCTGGAAGCACAATTCACGGTGTGCTGGCAATGCGGAACGGCGAGAGACCCGTTGCACGACGAATAAAAACAGGAACGTGGGGCCAGCGAGACCAAGCAGGCGGTACGACCTGGCAGGCGGTACGGCCTGATAAGCGAAGCGTGTGAAGTAAAATTGAAAGGCGAGAAGGTTCTTTTCAACGGCGCCGGATAATTGTGGGCGGTGGCAGATGCGTGCCACCAGCGAGGCTGTGCGCTGAGGGTAATTTAGTGGTTGTGGTGTGAAGGCGTTTTCTTTGCTTCGTTTCTTTTTCGCCGTTTGGAAAAAGAAATGAAGTGCCGCCCCGCACAGGGGCAACGCTAATGGACCGAAGCGAATCAAATTCACAAGAGAACAGCAGCACAGCCCGAGCAAACCCCTCAGGCCAGCCAAACCGCAATGCTCAGCATGAGCAACAACAACATCCACAAGATCACGGCGCGCCAAACAAGCCCAACTGCAGACTGAAGCGTCCGTGGCGTGCAATCATCGCCCACTGGCAGCGGACTGGCATCACCAACAGCCAACGCCTCCACGCTGAGTGGTTCGGCCAGAGGGCCGGCCAGCCGCGCCCCCAGCGCCCCGCTCCCGGCGGCGAGCAAAACACCCTCATTGGCATCGGGCCACTGCTTGGCGTGATTGCGCCACGCATAAATGGCGTCCTCGAAATTCCCCACAATAGCGAACCCCAAAGCCGTCAACCGCGCAGGCACCCAATCGATAAAGAAAAACGCCCGCTGCGCAAACGTAGAAAACGCCGGTGTGCGCTCATCCGTCGGCCGGACCCACGACCTCGCCAGATATTCAGCGATCCGATAGAACACCGCACCCGCCGGCCCGATAGGAATCAGAAACCAGAAGAACACGCCGAACACGTGCCGGTGCGACGCCACTACGGCATGAACCAGCGTATGCCGGACGATCTCGCTCACGGGCATATCGAGTGTATCGATACCGGTCCACTCGTTGAGAATTTCGCGGGCGCGCGGAACATCGTCGTTGTTCAACGCGAGATGGATATCGGTGAAATAGTGGCTGAACTGCCGGAACCCGAGCGTGAAATACACGATCACCACGTTCCAGAGGAACGCGAGCGCGAAGTTGATGTGATAAAGGACGTAATAGACCAGCCCGACGGCCAACGTCCACGGCACTACGACAATCAGCCACGCGAGCACGCCATGCCGCGGCTTGCCGGCATCGAAGCCATGAGCCGCGGATTCCGCATGGTACTGAAGCAACGCCGATATGGGATTCTGCGGCGAAAGCGCGCGCAACTGCTCAATGATAAGAGCCAGCAATACAGAGAAAAAAGTCATGCGATGCGCCGGGACATTCGAGTTTTACGAATTTCGTGTAAAGATATCACAGCGCCGATGCAGCCAGAGGGACACATCGGCTGAAGCGCTATTCGGGTGCCGACACATTACGCGTCACGCGGCGAGGAAGCGATAGAAATTACGTAACATACCCGCCGTTGCACCCCAGATGAAATACGGAGCCGCATTCTCGGCGGGTGTGAACGGCATCGCAAAAAAACGACGTTCGCCGCCTTCCCATCGAAACACGCGGACTTGATGATTGGCTGGGTTCATGAGGAACGCGAGCGGGACTTCGAAGATATCGGCGACTTCGAGTGTATCGGCGTGAAGTTCGATCGGCGGATGGACCAATGCGACGACCGGCGTGACGCGGAATCCGGTACCGGTCAGATAGTCGGGCAGCTCGCCCAGCACTTCCACATGCACGGCCTCGAGCCCCACTTCCTCTTGCGCTTCGCGAAGCGCGGTCGCGGCGGCATCGGCGTCTTCGGGTTCCTGGCGTCCGCCCGGGAAGCTGATTTGCCCGGCATGGTTCGTCAGGTGATCGGCACGCTGCGTGAGCAGCACGGTCAGACCGCCTTCGCGCACGACAAGCGCAATCAGCACCGACGCCACCCTCGGATCGCCCCCGAGCGCCTTGACCTTGTCATCGCGTGCGTCCGGCGTCCAGTCGAGCGTCTGTGAAAACCTCGCACGCATGCCGTCGGGCGTCAGCACGTCTTCACGCACGCGAGGCAAGTCCGAGCTGGTCGATTCGATCGGCAGGATTTCGGGCTCGAGAATGCGGGGAGTCGACGGCTTGGGGGCGGACACGTGGGACTTGGCTTCTTGATTGGTTTTGATTTCAGGCGCCGTGAACGATGACGCAAGACATGATTTGACCACACCAAAGAAAAAAGCACCCGCGAGGGTGCTTTTTCCGGTGCAGCGGTCAGCGCAACACTTACGCCTTGGCAGCAGAACGGTCTTTCGACACGAGCTTTTCCTTGATCCGAGCCGACTTGCCCGAACGTTCGCGCAGGTAGTACAGCTTTGCACGACGCACATCACCGCGACGCTTCACGACGATGCTAGCGAGCAGCGGCGAGTAGGTCTGGAACGTACGCTCGACGCCTTCGCCCGACGAAATCT
>NZ_CAXTGZ010000276.1:0-7888 GCF_964243625.1 uncultured Caballeronia sp. | reverse complement strand
GAGAAGATGCCGAAGGCGGGCAGGATCAGGATGTACACCTCCGGATGTCCCCATGCCCAGATCAGGTTGAGGTAAAGCATGGGGTTGCCGCCAGCCGTGTTCGTGAAGAAGTGCATGCCGAGATAGCGGTCGAGGCCGAGCAACGCAAGCGTGACCGTCAGGATGGGGAACGACGCCATGATCAGCACGTTCGTGCAGAGCGCCGTCCATGTGAAGACGGGAATCTTCATCCAGCTCATGCCGGGCGCGCGCATCTTCACGATGGTGACGAAGAAGTTGACGCCGGTCAGCAGCGTGCCGACGCCCGAAAGCTGCAGGCTCCACAAGTAATAATCCACGCCGACGCCCGGGCTGAATTGCAATTCGGATAACGGCGGATAAGCGAGCCATCCGGTTTGCGCGAACTCGCCGATCACGAGCGACATATTGATGAGCACCACGCTCACCGCGGTCATCCAGAAGCTCAGTGAGTTGATGAACGGGAAAGCGACATCACGCGCGCCGATCTGAAGCGGCACCACGATATTCATCAGGCCGACCATGAAGGTCATGGCCATGAAGAAAATCATGATCACGCCATGCGCCGTGAAGATCTGGTCGTAATGATGAGGCGGCAGATAACCGGGTGAGTGATAAGCGAGCGCGAGTTGCGTGCGCATCATGATGGCGTCGGCGAAACCGCGCAAAAGCATGATGAACGCAATGACGATATACATCACGCCGATTTTCTTGTGATCGACGCTCGTCAGCCATTCATTCCACAGATAACCCCACTTCTTGTAATAGGTCACCGGGACCAGCACGGCCAGCGCCGCGATAACCATCATGACGCCCGCGCCCATGATGATGGGCTGGTCGAACGGAATCGCCGCCCATGTCAGCTTGCCGAATAGGATTCCCACGTCTTACCCCTTCGTGTCGCATCGCGGGTCGGTCGTGCTGCGGACGTTCCCGTTGTTGTACTTTGCGATGATGTTGTTGAACAAAACCGGACCGACATGCGAGTAATAGGCGACCGGATTCTTTTCGCTTGGCGCGGCGAGGGCGCCGTACACGTCGGCGTCGAGTGGCGTTGGCGATGCCTTCACCTTGCGAACCCAGGATTCAAAGTCGGCATTCGATGTCGCAATGGCTCGGAATTTCATATCCGAAAATCCTCTGCCGCTGAAGTTCGCGGATTCGCCCGCGTAGTCACCGGCTTCATTTGCTATTAAATGCAGTTGGGTCTGCATGCCCGCCATCGCGTAAATCTGGCCGCCCAATTGCGGGATAAAGAACGAATTCATTACGGAGTCAGATGTGATCCGGAAATTAACCGGTGTGCCAACTGGAAACTCAAGTCGATTAACTGAAGCAATACCCAGATCCGGATAAATGAACAGCCATTTCCAGTCGAGCGCCACGACTTCCACATTAATTGGCTTGATTTGAGATTGAAGTGGTTTATATGGATCGAGAGCGTGAGTGCTGTTCCACGTCAATATGGCCAGATACGCAATGATCAGGGTCGGCACCGTCCAGACCACTACTTCGATCTTGTTGGAATGCGCCCACTTCGGCAGGTATGCCGCCGTCTTGTTCGATGCCCGATATCGCCAGGCGAACCACGCCGTCAGTGCAATCACCGGCACGACCACGATGAGCATCGCAATGGTCGAGTCCACGATCAGCGACTTCTCGGCTACGCCAACACTGCCTTTGGGATTCAAAACGTCGAGATCGCAGCCAGACACGAGAAACGAAGCAAGGGCAGGAAGATAATTACAGATTGGTTTTAAACGTTTTACATTCATCTATATAAACCCCGAAGGTCGGATCTCCAGTCTCCGCCATTATTTTTATTATTCCGGACCGAAGGGTAACGTTTCGGAATCGATACGATTAGTGCCAATTTCCGCAAAAATGAATTGCCCTCGAAAAACTGCGGCGCGGTGTCGCAGCTTTATTGACATTCAAATTTTAGTGAATTTCGTATGGATTGTTTATCACGAAATATTACCCGTTGAAATTAGCATTAATTGACTGCGGCATAGTGTCGCATCAAATAGAAAGACCGAATGGACGGTTATTCGCTTTGTTTCATTTCCATTACTTTTGAGCCATAAATGTATTAAGGGTTTTTACCTAGTGCATCAATGATTTAGTCCGAAGGCGGCATCTGGGAGGGTGTCCGGGATGACGGGGTCAATGCCGGATCGGAAAGGAATCTGAAAGATTAAATAGAGATGCGCGCACTTTTTAACGTCTCTATGATTGCGCCGCCGATTGCAGCGCGGGGTCATGCCACGGGCGCAGCGGTTCTGCAATGTGTCCAGTTACCGCAGTTTCCCAAGGTCGATCAAGAAGATGCACTCCATACCGCTGCTCAGTCTCGCAATCTGGATTCCCATGGCCTTCGGCGTGGCGATCCTGGCGATCGGCTCAGACGCCAATCCCATGCCTGCCCGCTGGCTTGCACTTGCCGGCGCCGCGCTGAGCTTTGCCATTACCTTGCCGTTGATCGCCGCGTTCAACAAGCATTCGTCCTCCATGCAGTTCGTCGAGCGGATCAACTGGCTGCCCGATTTCGACATTTCCTACCATCTCGGCGTCGATGGCATCTCCATGTGGCTGACGGTGCTCACCGCATTCACCACGCTGATCGTGGTGCTTGCATCGTGGTCTGCGATCAGGACACGGTGCAGCCAGTACCTCGCGTCGTTCATGTTCTTGTCCGGGCTGATGGTGGGTGTGTTCACGTCGCTCGACGGCATGCTGTTCTTCATATTCTTCGAAGCCACGCTGATCCCGATGTACCTGTTGATCGGTTCGTGGGGCGGCAAGGACCGCGCGATGGCGGCGTTCAGGTTCTTCTTCTTTTCGCTCGGCGGCTCGCTCATGTTGCTGATGGCGATGCTGTACCTGTTTCATCGCTCGCATACATTCGATCTTGCGGCATGGCAGGCGTTGCCCCTGGGCTTCACGGCGCAGGTCTTGCTGTTCATCGCATTTTTTGCCGCGTTCGCCGTCAAGGTGCCAATGTGGCCCATCCACACATGGTTGCCGCAAGTGCATCTGGAAGCGCCTACGGGCGCGTCCGTGGTGCTCGGCATGCTCAAGCTCGGCGCTTATGGGTTCATCCGGTTTTCATTGCCGGTCACGCCCGACGCCGCGCATTTCTTTGCGCCGACCATCATCGTGTTGTCGCTGATTGCGGTGATCTATGCGAGTCTCGTCGCGCTGGCGCAGACCGACATGAGCCGGCTGCTCGCATATTCCGCGATCGCGCACATGGGTCTCGTCACGCTCGGCATCTTCCTGTTCAACCAGATCGGTCTCGACGGCGCGATCGTGCAGATGATCTCGTACGGTTTCGTTTCGGGCGCGATGTTTCTGGGTATCGGCATGTTGTGGGAGCGCATGCACACGCGTTCCATACATGCTTACGGAGGGGTCGCCAATGTGATGCCGCGCTTCGCCGTTTTCATGATGCTGTTTTCGATGGCCAACGTCGGCTTGCCGGGCACGTCGGGCTTTGTCGGCGAGTTCATGGTGATCATGGGCGCGATCAAGTTCAACTTCTGGATTGGTGCGCTCGCCTGCACCACGCTCGTGCTGAGCGCGTCGTACACGCTATGGATGTACAAGCGCACGATCTATGGACCGCTTGGGAACGATCGCGTTGCGAAGTTGCCTGACCTCGGCACGCGCGAGTTCGTGACGCTCGGTGCGCTGGCGATCCTCGTGCTGGCAGTTGGCGTTTTCCCGAAACCGCTCACCGACGTGATCGAGCCGGCGGCGGATAATCTGCTCAAGCAGGTATCGGAGTCGAAGCAGCCGGCGGATGAGCAAGTGCTTCCGGTTGCAAGGGCGGTGGCGGATAAGGCGCGTGAACCGGGGTAGGCTTGATCAAGCGGCCAGTTCCGCGATCCGCCTTCTCATCCCTTCATCCGGATAACTACCGAACCCCGCGCGCACGTTGTCACGCATATATTCGGGCCGGCCGGTCCCGGGAATTACGCACGTCACTGCCGGATGCGCGAGCACGAACTTGAGGAGCAGTTGCGCCCACGTCGTGCATCCGATCTCCTTGCTCCACTCGGGCACGGGTTTGTCTTTCAGCCGCCCAAGCAGACCGCCGCCGCCAAAAGGCTGGTTGACGATCACACCAATGCCGCGTTCCTTCGCCAGCGGCAGCAAGGTCTCCTCGGCCGCGCGGTCATCGGCGGCGTAGTTGATCTGCACGAAATCGATCTTCTCCGAGCGCATCACTGCTTCCACTTCACTGAAGGCACTCGACGTGTAATGCGTCACACCAATATAACGAATCCGTCCACGCGCTTTCCAGTCGCGCAGCGTGGCGAGTTGCGTCTGCCAGTCGAGCAGGTTGTGGATCTGCATCAGGTCGATGCGCGGCTGTTGCCAGAGACGCAAGGAGTTCTCCATCTGCGCGATGCCGGCATCGCGTCCCCCGGTCCAGACCTTGGTTGCAACGAACGCGCGCTTGTGTCCGTCGATGCGTGTCAGCACCGACCCCGCAACGGCTTCCGAAGAGCCATACATGGGCGATGAATCGATGACCGAGCCGCCGTTATCGAAGAGAATCTGCAGCACGTCCGCGAGCCGGGACTGGGCTGCAGGGTCGTTGCCCACATCGAAGGTGCGCCATGTGCCGCAGCCGACCACGGACAGCATTTCCCCCGTCGATGGAATCGCGCGCTTGTTCATCATGGATGTCTGTGCGAGGGCCTGGCGGGCAGCGAAGGGCAGCAATGTGCCGCTCGCGGCGAGCAACAAGAGCTGTCGGCGCAGCGCATCGACTGGCATACGGTCAGGGTTCCTGGGCCAGCACCTGCAGGCGGGGCGCGAGCGTGGTGAGCAGGAGGTCTTCCAATGGCATGGGACGGGCGAAGTAATAACCCTGCGCCTGCGCCGCGCCCATCTCGCACAGTACCGCAAGCGTCGCTGCGTCTTCCACGCCTTCCGCGACCACGGTCAGGTCGAGCGACTCCGCCATCCGCACGATGGCACGCACGATTGCCCGGCTGCGCGGACTCGTGGTCAGCTCGAAGATGAACGACCGGTCGATCTTCAAGCCGCTAAAGCGATACTGATGCACATAACTCAGCGATGAAAACCCGGCGCCGAAGTCATCGAGCACGACCAACATGCCGTGATCGGCGAGACGCTGCATGGAACGGCGTGCGAGATCGGGTTCGGCAACGAGCGCGCCTTCCGTCAGTTCGAGGCAAATGCGCGAGGGCGCCACGCCATGACGCGCGAGCAGCGCGAGGACATCGTCGGCAAATTCGGCCCGCGTCATGCTGTAGCTCGAACAGTTCACGTGGACCGGCGGCCAGTCAGCATGCTCGGGCTGCGCGAGGATAATCGCCACGCGCGTGAGCATGTAGAGGTCGAGCCGCCCGATCAGGCGCAGACCCTCTACGGCCGGCAGGAACTCGCCGGGCGCGATGACGCTGCCGTCGGGCTGGCGCCATCGGATCAACGCTTCGAGCGCGACGAGTTGACCCGACCTCGCGCAGACGATGGGCTGGAAGTAGGGTACGAGTTCGTCGTCGCGTTTGAGCGCATTGCGCAGCGCGCCCTCGCGTTCGACCTGGTCCGATACCTCACGCCGAAGCTCATGGTTGAATACCACGAAGCTGTCGCGTCCACCGTTCTTCACGCGATACATGGCGGTATCGGCGTCGCGAAGCAGGTCGGCGGGTTCCTTGTGAAACTGCTCGTCCGGGCTCACGATGCCAATGCTGCACGATGAAAACACCACATGGTCGTCGATGTGAAACGGCAAGTCGAACGCGGCAAGGATTCTCTCGGCAATGCCGACCGCGGTCTCAAGCGATGCACCCGGCGACAGCACCGCGAACTCGTCGCCGCCGAGCCGCGCGAGCAGGTCGGTGTCGCGCAGGCAGCCGCGCAGACGGCTCGCGGCCTGCACCAGCAGCAGGTCGCCGAAATGATGGCCGAGGCTGTCGTTCACGACCTTGAACCGGTCAAGGTCGATAAACATCACCGCCAGTTGCTCGCCGTCGCGATGATGATCGCGCCATGCCTGCTGCAACCGGTGCAGCATGTGACTGCGGTTGGGAAGTCCAGTCAGCGCATCGTGCGAATTCTCGTGTTGCAGGCGCGCGTTGGCGTCGTCGAGTTCGCGGGTGCGGTTCTGCACGCGCTCCTCGAGTTCGAGGTTAGCCGCGTGCAGCGCTTCGGCCGCGCTGCGCCGCGACAGCGCGGTATCGATATGGCGCGATACGAAGGTCAGCAATTCCTGGTCGCGCTTCGAATAGCGCACGCGAGACGAATAACTTTGCACCGCGAGCACACCGCGCACCTGGTCGCCGTCGAACAGCGGAATGCCGAGCCAGGAACGCAGCTTGATGCTTTCACCCGCGCTTTCAATTTCGCCCGTGTCCACGAGCCGTTCGGCTTCGGCAAGATCGACGAGACATGGACGGCGTTCGCGAATCACGTATTCGGTGAGGCCGCGCCGGCCGCGTCGCGGAGCCGGAATGGTGTTCACGAGTTCGTCGACGTAATAGGGGAACGACACGTTCTCCGAAGCAATATCGACCAGCGCGACGTAGAAGTTTCGTGCATACAGCAACTCGCCAACGATCCCGTGCAGGCTGCGGAAAAACTCCAGCATGTCGCCATGCCGGCTCGACAACTCGGCGATCTGGAACAACGCGCCCTGCAAATGCTCGGCGCGTTTTCGTTCCGCGATTTCAAGGCGCAGCGCGCGGTTCACCTCGGACAGTTCGGCCGTCCGGCGCGACACGGTCTCCTCGAGATCCGCGCGATGCAGGATCCGGTCGAGCGCCATGGCCACGTGCCGCGCGACCACCAGGAAGAGCGCGCGATCCTCCACGCTATAGACTCGCGCGACGTGGTAGACCTGCATCGCGATCATGCCGAACACTTCGTCGGATGCGTTCTTGAGCGGCGCGCCCATCCAGAATTCCGGACGGTCGCCCACGCAGAAGAAGCGTCCTTCGGTTTTGGCCGTGGCAATGCCGGCGGCATCGATCAGGAGCGGCTGGCCCGTGGTCAGAACCTGGCCGGTGAGCGACAGGCACGACGGATCGAGCGTGTCGTAGGCGGCGGGATCGAGCGCGCAAGTATCGATGACATCGACGTAATACGGGTACGTGATCTCGTTGTTCGAGGGGTCGTAGAGCGCGAGATAAAAGTTTTCTGCATCGATCAGCGTTGCAAGTTGCCGATGCACGCCGAGCAGGAATTCGGAACGATCGCGCACCGAACTCGCGAGATACGCGATCTCGTAGAGCACGCGCTGCGTGGTCTGGGCGCGCGCGAGAGCATCGGTTTGCAATGCCTCGCCGAGACTTCTCGCGAAGTCGGCCAGTGTGCGGTTCGCCGCTTCGGCAGCCGGTGCGAGCAGCCAGCCAAGAATGTTTTCGCCGCTGCCGGTTGGCCAGAGACACAGGCGATGAGTCGTGCAGTAGGCGTGAAACTCGTCGACGGAAAGAACGGCGGGCCACGCATTGTCGAGCGATCCCTGCGCCGCGAGGTGCATGCCGGCGCCGGGCTGATACCAGGCCCAGCAGGGTGTATCGGCGAGCGTAGCGGCGTTGCGCAACAGCGAATCGATGCAGGTATCCATCGTTGCACGCATGGGCGCATCGGGCGCAGGGCGTGCGAATGCCGCGACGGATGCATCGCCGCTTTCATCCGCCACGAGCGTGGACAGCTTGTCGGAATGGACGTTCATCGGCGCTCCGAGCCGGCGGCGTTAGCCGGCTCTTGACTCACTTTTGTTCGATGTCGACGTAAATAACCGGCTCGCAAGGTGTCTGAGTAAGCACCCCTTAAATTGCCGGACTTAGGTGTATTTACGGCAAATGCGGCATTCGGCTTGAGGGACTCC
>NZ_CAXTGZ010000275.1:0-7899 GCF_964243625.1 uncultured Caballeronia sp. | reverse complement strand
CGTAGTAGAAACGACCAAGTATTCGATGTTTGCCTGTCTGATTGGATGATTCTCAAGGTGGAACGTGCATCCCGTTACAAGCCCCCGCAAGTTGCCCTTTCCGCGCGCGCGCAGGCGGCGGCAACGCTCAGCATCAAGGCGCACGCTCGCAAAGTGCTCGGCTTCACGCCGGACATTATTCGGCTCACCCGAGAGGCCCATCGCCCCCGCACGCGGTTGCGAGTAATCGCCCCAGCCATAATGTTCCATGTTGTCAAATGACATGGCGCTGGCGTCGTTCACGCTCGCGGCAAGATTTGCACGAGAGCGTGTGTAGTCATAGTCGGTGAGGGTAACGCCACCGGTGGTCAACTCACGCGAGACGGTCAGCGTGTGGACGTGCTCTTCGTCAATGCGCTTGGCATCGGGCGCGTGGTATGAAATTGTTTCGTACGCAGGGCCGTGGCACCTGTGTGAGCCGGGCGAGTCACACAGCACAAGCGTGGCGCCCTCCATGAAGAACGTCAGTCCCCACTCACGCCACAATCTGCTCAAGAACTGGAAATCAGATTCTCGGCACTGGCGGATATAGTCCCGTTTCGGATAAATCCCGTTGAAGCCCGGGGCCGCCAGACGTAGCTCATAGAGGAACGGATAGCACTTTTCCTTCAGGATCGATTCGGTGACCTCAACCACAGTTTGGTTCTGGAAAATACGGTTTTCGAGGTTAAGCGAGGCGAGCCAGAGCCACGGGCGCACGGTGAAGATGTAATACACATGTCGCTCATCGGTCCCTGTACAGCGTACAGCGGTAATGAGTCCATTTATCTCTCGTATGCCCGCGCCGATATTGCCGAGCCCCGTGGTGCCTGGCAAGCCAGGGACGAAGGTTCCCTTACCTTCATATTCGATGGAAATGGCGAGTTCCTTGCCCACCAGCGCTTCGGGCGACACGAGCTCTTTTGCCTGATATACGCGAAGGGTGGGCCTTTCGACCGTGATCACTTCGACCGTATATTCGTAGAGCTTGCCGAGTTTTTCCGAGCCCGAAAGTCGCGTAGCGCTTAGAACTGGGCCTCCGCCCCAAGTCGGGAGCGCGCTTCCCGAAATCATGAGCGTACGGGATTGAAGTGGATTGAACATAACAAATATAGTCTCGCAAGGACGGAACTATGAAGCAATCGGGAAGCGGTGCGCCGCCGAGAATGAAATCCGGGCTAGCCCAAAAAAACTCACCGTCATAGTTGGTCCCCTTACGAGCGATCCCACAGCAGTGAGTGCTTTCATTCATATATGTGTCTCTGTGAGTAGAAGACGGTACGTGAGATCGGCGCCTCTGTGCGATCATTCATCGTCATTCACTAGGATCCCTAAATAACGGTCAATCGATCTAGAATCATACGAGCTTGAAGGAAGAGCCGCAAATGATTCAGAGTGGAAAGCTCTCACAAAACTTAATATTCGACAAAATATTACTATTAGGCCGGGAAAACGGATGCAGTCTGATGCAGTCCCTTGGCAGACGTGCAACTGCCGCGCAGCCCATGCACTAGCGGTCGGGACATGGCGCGGGAGCAATTCGCGCGGGACGGTGTCGGCACTGTTCTCGATAGGGAATATTGAGTTCAATCGAACTAGTGCCGGCACGGTCGTCGGTCCAAGGCGCTTCTGATTCCTCTCACGGCGCGCTCTTCACGAAACTGCGTCGTGTATGCCGGTTGTGCGATCATGGCAGCGTTCAAAGCAGAATATTTCCGCGCGACCGTTCACTCCCGGGCCGTAAAACGGACGCCGGCGGTGCCACGAGCACTTCGAACAGTTGCCGACTCCGCCTTGTTCAGGCGCCTTTTCCGTCTTTGACGCGGATTTCACCGCGCTAGTCTCGCCGTAACTCCTCTTCGACATCCGGTCAACGGCCGATCGTCGGAGTCCAAATCTACTCGGCGCTCGTCACATCTGGTTCGCCGCCCGCATCCAAGGGCCCAGCTTGAACACTATCGGTTTTGCGCTCATCGTAGCGCTGCTGCGCGCGCTCGCGCGGCTACCTTATGGCCTGGTCGCGCGTTTCGGCAGCGGACTTGGCGCCCTGCTTTATTACATTCCCAGCCGCCGGAAACATATTGTGCAGGTCAACCTGCAACTATGTTTCCCGGGCAAGACCGCGGCTGAATACGAACTCCTCGGACGTTCACACTTTCGTCACGTAGTGCGTAGCTACGTGGAACGCGGCGTGCAATGGTTCGGCTCGGCCAACGCCATCGAAAAGCTGGTGAAGCTGGAAAGCCGCATCGATCTGGACGATGAAAACGCCCCGCCCACTATCTTCATGGGTTTTCATTTCGTGGCCATTGAAGTGGGATGCATGCTGTATTCCATGAAACTGCCCATCACGGCGCTCTACACGCCGATGTCCAGCAAGAAGCTGAACACGCTCGCGATCGAACAGCGCGGCCGCTTCGGCGCGGACATGGTCAAGCGCGCCGACAGCGCCCGGCGCATCCTGAAGCTGCTGCGCGGCGGCGGGTCGGTCATGCTCGCCGCGGACATGGATCACGGCATCGAAAATTCGGTATTCGTGCCGTTCTTCGGTGTGCCGGCGTGCACGTTGACATCGGTATCGCGGCTTGCACGGCTCGGCCGCGCCCGTGTCGTGCCGTTCGTGACCGAAGTGCTGCCGGACTTCAAGGGCTACAAGATGACCATCTTCGAACCGCTCGCCGACTTTCCCTCAGAAAGCGATGAAATCGATGCCCGCCGCATGAACGCGTTCCTCGAATCGCAAGTGGTGCGTTTTCCGGAACAGTATTACTGGGTGCATCGGCGATTCAAGCATCGGCCCGAGGGCGCACCGGCAGTGTATTGAAACAATGCGTCATTCGGGCTTGCGGAAATCGTTGTCCACCCAGGCCTGCGCGCTGGTCTTGCTGAACTTGAATCCCGCCGAAACGCGCACTTGCGCCAGCACCCCGCCGAACATGTCGAGCGCCTTCAGGTCCGCGTAAGGATCGTCCTCGTCGGGCACGATATCAAGTGTCACCGTCACATCTTCGCCGTTCGCGCGAACCATTACATCCTTGTGAAGCATGGCGTGGCGCTGCTGCTCGTGGCGGCGCAGTACTTCGGACGCCGTCTTGATCAGCGTGCGAAATGCGTTCGGATCGAGCGGCTTGGGATTCTTCTTGTCGCGGCCCATGGTCCACGGACCCGTCAACGCCGGTTCGACTTCTCCATCCTTGATCATCTCGACGGCCCAGCCGTCGTCGTCTTCATTTTTGATCACACGGGCGGTCCACCCGTCATCGCGCCACAGGCGTGGTTCGTGGATGGTGTTGTCTTCGTCGGCGTGGAGGTCTTGATCGGAATCGGATACGGTCATGGAGCAAAGTTCGGTTTGAGTGGCTTGAAACACGCGCTTCGTTGCGGGGGCGTTGCAAACGTCGCGGCGCGCTGTCGATGTGACGAATTTTAACTGCAAGAAGCGGCGGCATCGTCGAAAATGCCTGAACGCTGGCCGATTGGTCTACGGCACCTGTGTGCCGGCGTGCCCGGATCTTCCGGGGACAATCGCCAACACTACGGAGGATTTACGATGCTTTCACTCATTGGCACCATTATCGTCGGCGGCATCATCGGGTTGATTGCCCGTGCGATCAAACCCGGCAACGACAGCATGGGCTGGATCATGACAATCGTGCTCGGTATTGCCGGGTCGCTGATTGCGGGCTACGCAGGCCGCGCGATGGGGTGGTATCAGGAAGGACAACCGGCGGGCTGGATCGCGTCCATCATCGGTGCAATCATTCTGCTGGTGATTTGGGGGCTGGTGACCAAACGCCGGGCCTGACCGGCTTCCAAAGCATAAGGGGCTGTTGCGGCGAAAGCTGCAACAGCCCTTTGCTTGCGCTATGCACTCATTCCCGATTTCAGGAACAGCACATGGCGCGGCGCGAAGTGCGTATATAACGGCAAGATTGCGCCGCCCATGGCGCGGGCATCGGCGCCAATTTCGCCCTCTACGAGTCGCGGGCGCAACATGCCTTGCCAGTCGAATGCATCGAGCGCAATGTTCGTGCGGCTCAAAACCTCCCGCAACAATCCACGATCCAGTTCGCCGTCGATCACGATGGCATCGAGATCGACCAGCGCCGCCGCGGATGCAATCGCCGAAGCCAGCGCGGGACATGCATCGTGGAGCCACGCTTCGCAAAGCGGCCACAATTCGGCTGAAAGTGCACGCTGGTCGTGTGCGGCATCGGCGGGAAATCCCGCTTCCGTGAAACGCTTCTCCAGAACATAGATCGAAGCCACGTTCAGCAATTGCGGCGCGCCTTCGGACCTGACCGGAAACGATCCCACAGCACCGGCGTTGCCCTTGGGCCCGGCATGCAGGCGTCCATCGATAACGAGACCGCCGCCAATGAACGTGCCGATAAAAACGTACAAGAAATCGCGCAATCCGCGCCCTTGACCCATCAGCAATTCGGCGGCGCACGCGGCGGTCGTGTCCTTCGCGAATTCAACGGGCAATGGCGTGAGCGCCTGCACGCGCGCGCGGATATCGATCTCGTTCCATGCGGCGAAAACGTCGGGCGGGGTATCGAAGAAGGTACGCCAGCCGCCCAGCCACAACGGCGCCGCCACCCCTATGCCGACCACTTTGGCGGCGTCCCCGGCGAGTGCGAGCATCGTTGCGTCGAGTTTGTCTGCAAGCAGTGCGAAGACCGTGCGCGGATCGGGATACGCATAGCCGATGGTCTCGCGCGCATGCACCTGGCCCGAGAAATCCATGGTCAGCACATCGAGACTGCGCCGGCCCACTTTCACGCCGATGGAAAACGCGCCGTCCGCGCGCAGCGAGATGGGCACCGACGGCTGCCCCATACGCCCTTGCACGCGCGTTCTCGGTTCACGCGCGAGCAGGCCGTCATCGATCAGACGATCCACGATCAACGACGTCGTCTGCGAACTCAAGCGCGTCAGCCGTGCAATATCCGACTTGGGCAGCGGGCCATGCACGCGCACTGCCTGCAACACGATGCGCTCGTTCATCTGCCGCATGCCGGCTGGCTTCGAGGTGCTTGCGGACGTGGACGAACTCATCGGGCTCAAGCAATCGCCTGGACATCGGCCTGTTTTGCGCCTGTCATGATCGCGACCGCCTCGGACATGTGGATGTCGCGCGTGTTGACCAGCGCCGCGCGCCGCCCGAGCCGCTGAATGTGGATACGGTCTGCGATCTCGAACACGTGCGGCATGTTGTGGCTGATGAGGATCACCGGCAAACCGCGATCGCGCACGCGCCGGATCAACTCCAGCACCATGTTCGATTCCTTCACGCCAAGCGCGGCCGTGGGTTCATCGAGGATCACGACGTGCCGCGCAAAGGCCGCGCTGCGCGCCACCGCAACGCCTTGCCGCTGGCCGCCGGAAAGCGTTTCGACCGCCTGTTTCATGGAGCGGATGCCGATCTGCAGCCCCTCCATATGCGCGATGGCTTCCTGCAGCATGCGGCGTTTGTCGATCATCTTGAACACCGAGCCGAGCACGCCGGGGCGTCGCAGTTCGCGTCCGAGAAAGAGATTTTCCGCGATGCTCATCGCCGGCGCGACCGCCAGATCCTGGTACACGGTCTCGATGCCCTGCGCGCGGGCATCGAGCGGACTGCGGAAGTGGACCGGTTTTCCATCGAGCAGGATCTGGCCTTCATCCGGCACGAGCGCGCCCGACAGCGCCTTGATCAGCGATGACTTGCCCGCGCCGTTATCGCCGATGACCGCCATGATCTCGCCGGGGAGCAGTTCGAAGTCGACGCCATCGAGCGCGGTAACAGAGCCATAGCGCTTGATGACGCCGCGCGCTTCCAATACGAGCTTGCGTGTGTCGTTCATGGCCATTACTCCTTAAGCGCGTGGACGCGCGAGCTTGTCAGCGGCGACCGCGAGAATCACCAGGATGCCGGTGATCAGGATTTGATAAACCGACGACACGCCGATCAGCGTCAGGCCGTTGCGGAACACGCCGACAATCAAGGCGCCCAGCAACGTACCGATGATCGTGCCGCGTCCACCAAAAAGACTCGTGCCGCCGAGCACGACCGCCGTGATGGAATCGAGATTCTCGGTTTGCCCGGCTTGCGGATCGCCCACGCCTGTTCGCACAACCGACAATAACGCCGCGATGCCGCAGAAAAACCCCGCAAGCGTATAAACGGTGATCAGGATTTTCTGCGACGAAAGTCCCATCAGCCGCGCAGCTTCCGCGTTGTTGCCAAGCGCGTAGAGATGCCGGCCGGGCACGGTATCGCGTAACACGAACCACACGACGAGATACATCAGCAAGGTGAGCACGGTGCCATACGTGACTTCCGCGCCACCGAGGTGGAACGTGGTCCCGAAGAACATCATGGCGTCAGGCAGGTTCGTGACGCTCTCTGCATTCGAATAAACCTGCGTCAATGCAAACGCAATGTTGAGCGTCCCGAGCGTCACGATGAACGCGGGCAACTTGATCTTCGTGATCAGCGCACCATTGAGCAATCCGAACAATGCACTTGCCCCGACGCCGCAGACGATCGCGAGCACGGGCGGGATGCCGAGCGTCACGGCAAACTTGGTCATGATGATCGAGCCGAACGCCATTACCATGCCGCACGACAAATCGATACCGCCCGTCAGCACGATCAGCGTCTGCCCGATCGCAATCACGGCGACGACCATGGTCTGCTGAAGGATCAGCGAGATGTTTTGTATCGATAAAAAGCGGTTGCTTTGCCAGATGAAGAACGCGCACGCGATCACGAGCGCCGCAAGCGGACCGATATCCGTGATAGACGGCAAACGGTCGGCAAACGTTGCACGCCCGGCGGTGGGAGAGGTGGATTGCGTCATGATTCGGGACCTCGACAGCGACATCTTAAAGGCGCCTTCATGCAACGCCCGAGCACCGGGCGCTGCATGCGGCGTGGCGTCTTACTTGTTGCCCCAGCAGTTGTCCAGACCGAACTTCGTGTCCTTGCCGGTGACGCCTGACACGGGTTTGTCGGTAATCAGCGTGACGCCGGTATCGTGATAGCCCGTCGCTTTCTTGCCCGTCTTCGCGTAGTCGATTCCGGCCTGCACGCCTTGCGCCGCCATCACCAGCGGATATTGCTGCGACGTCGCGGCGAAGTTGCCGGACTTCACATTGCGCACGCCTTCACATCCGCCGTCGATAGACACGATCATCACGCTCTTGTCCTTGCCCGCCGCCTTGAGCGCGCGATACGCGCCTGCCGCAGCCGGTTCGTTGATCGTGTAGACAAGGTTGATGTCGGGCACTTTCTGCAGGCAGTTTTCCATCGCCGTCTGACCCTTCGACTGATCGCCGCGCGTGTCCTGGCTGCACACAATCGACGGGTCGCCTTCTTTTACGCCGAAGCCCTGGAGGAAGCCGTTGTGGCGCAGCACGCCGACCGACACGCCCGGCGCGAGGTCCAGTGTGGCGATCTTCGCGGGCTTGCCGCCAAGCGATGCTTTCGCGTACTCGCCGATCAGCACGCCGGCCTTGAAGTTATCGGTGGCGAAAAGTGCGTCGGTTGCGTCTTGCGGTTCCGTGGGGGTATCGAGCGCGATCACGAGGATGCCTGCTGCGCGCGCTTTCTTGAGCGTCGGGACGATAGCCTTGGTATCGCTCGGCGTGATCAGGATGGCCTTGACGCCGGCCGTGATCATGTTTTCTACCGCCGTCACCTGGCTCGCGTTGTCGCCGTCGAACTTGCCGCTCGCCGTGAGGAGTTTGGCGCCACCTTGCTGCGCCGCTTGCTCCGCGCCCTGCTTCATCTTCACGAAGAACGGATTCGTTTCGGTCTTGGTAATGAGGCCGATCACGGGTTGATCGGCGGCGAGCGCGGCGCTCATCGTGCCAAAACTAAGCGCGGCGGCC
>NZ_CAXTGZ010000274.1:0-7910 GCF_964243625.1 uncultured Caballeronia sp. | reverse complement strand
GGGTCAGGCGCTGAAAAATCTGAAAGTGCCACGCGAGAACGTCGTGGTCGCGACCAAGATCCACGGCGAAACCGGCACGAAGGGCGTCAATTCGCGCGGCGCGTCGCGCTTTCATATCATCGATGGCGTGAAGGCAAGCCTGAAGCGCCTGCAACTGGATCATATCGATTTGTACCAGTTGCATGGTTTCGATCCCGCCACGCCCATGGAAGAAGCGCTGCGCGCGCTCGACACGCTCGTGCAGCATGGTCACGTGCGGTATGTCGGCGTATCCAACTGGGCGGCCTGGCAGATTGCGAAGGCGCTGGGGATTTCGGAGCGGCTCGGGCTTGCACGCTTCGAATCCCTGCAGGCTTATTACACGATCGCCGGGCGCGACCTCGAGCGAGAAATCGTGCCTATGCTGAAGAGCGAAAACGTCGGGCTGATGGTCTGGAGTCCGCTTGCGGGCGGCCTGCTGAGCGGCAAATACAAGCGCGACGGCAGTTCCAGCGAGCAAGGGCGCCGCACGAACTTCCAGTTCCCGCCGGTGAACATGGAGCGTGCGCACGATTGCATCGACGCCATGGCGAAAATGGCCGAAGCCAAGGGCGTGACGATCGCGCAAATTGCGCTCGCGTGGCTGCTGCACCAGAAAGTGGTGACCACGGTGATCGTGGGAGCGAAGCGGATCGAGCAACTCGATGACAACATCGCCGCGACCAATGTCAAGCTGAATGACGACGAACTCGCCGCGCTCGATGAAGTCAGCCAACTCGCAAGCGAATATCCGGGCTGGATGCTGGCACGTACGGGCGAGTACCGGTTGAACCAGTTGAAGGAATCGAACGGTTAATCCTTCCGGGAAGGGTCGAACGGCAAGGTCATGAGCACCGAGTCGTGATACTTGCCGTCGACTTTCAATGCGCGCGGTTCACGCGCGTATTCCACGAATCCCGCCTTCCGATAAAGCCGCAACGCCGCCTCGTTGTCAGGCGAAACGGTCAACTGAATCTCCTCGACCACGCTGCGAGCATGGTCCAGCACGGCCTGAACCACGGCCGCGGCGAGACCCGTTCCGCGCGCCACCGGGCGCACGTACATGCCATAGAGCGTGCCCTTGTGCCTGACCTTCGCCCCATGCGGCACGATCAGGCCGGCGGTACCGTCCAGACTCTCCGTGTTCGCATCGTCACGTTGTAAAAACCCGCCGAACACGGCTGCATCCGTCAGCCGTTGCCCGAACCACGAAAGCGGTTTGTCCTTCTCGTCTTCGTACGCCGAACCGAAGCCATTAGGATGTCGCTCGAGGCCTTCCAGCCTGAGTTCTCGGTACGCGGCGGCATCGGCGGAGGTAAGACGACGGATCGTGAATGACATGGGCGTCCGGCTCGAGGAATGTGCGAACGCGCAGTGTCGCATGCACGCCTCGAGCTTTGAAGACGCACCTCAAATAATCGGCTTGCCGCCCGTCACGGCGATCGTCGCACCGGAAATATAGCTCCCTTCATCCGATGCCAGCAGCACATACGCCGCCGCCAGTTCGGCTGGTTGGCCAGGGCGCTTCATCGGCACTTGCGAGCCGAAGTTCTTGACCTTTTCGGGGTCCATCGTCGATGGAATCAGCGGCGTCCAGATCGGCCCTGGCGCCACGCCGTTCGCACGAATGCCTTTCTCGGCCAGCAACTGCGCAAGGCCGCCCGTGAAGTTCTGGATCGCACCCTTGGTCGTCGCGTACGCGATCAGGCCGGGATTCGGAGCGTCCGCGTTCACCGATGTCGTGTTCACGATCGAACTACCGGGCTGCATATGCGGCACGGCAGCCTTGGTGATCCGGAACATCGCGCCGATGTTCGTCGAGAACGTCTTGTCCCATTCTTCGTCGCTGATCTCCTCCAGGCTATCGTAGGTCATCTGGTAGGCGGCGTTGTTCACGAGGACATCGACACGCCCGAAGGTCTCGACCGTTTTCGCCACGAGCGCGCGGCAATGCGCGTAATCAGTGATGTCGCCGGGTAGCAGCAGCGACTTGCGCCCGGCTTCCTCGACCCATCGCGCGGTCTCTTTCGCGTCCTCGTCTTCGTCGAGGTAGGAGATTGCAATGTCTGCGCCTTCGCGCGCAAACGCAATCGCCACCGCCCGGCCAATGCCACTGTCGGCACCGGTAATCAACGCAATCTTGCCCGCGAGTTTGCCCGCGCCCTTGTAGCTCTTTTCACCGTGATCGGGCTGCGGGTCCATCGGCTGTGTGTGACCAGGCTGCTGGTTTTGCGGTTGTTCGGGGAACGGCGGTTTCGGGTACGAGATCAGGGCCATTTGCGTTGCTCCAGATAGGGTTGAAAGATGTTCAATCTCAGCAAGCACCGGACCCAGCTAAGCCCATGACCTTTATCGACTATCGGAATATTGTCTATCTGCGCTATCGCGTTGCGCGATATGGTGCACATCCGCAGACTCTCTCCACAATCAAAACAACGCATAACGGAGACAATCATGCGTACACAAGTCGGAATCGTCGGCGCGGGTCCTGCCGGCCTGCTGCTTTCTCACTTGCTGCATCTGCGCGGTATCGAATCGGTCGTCCTCGAAGCGCGCAACCGCAGTGACATTGAATCCACCATTCGCGCCGGCGTACTCGAACAAGGCACGATGGACCTGCTCAACGAAGCCGGACTCGGCGCGCGAATGCGAGCCGAAGGCGCGGTGCATCACGGCTTTGAACTCGCGTTCGAAGGGCAGCGCCGCCGCATTGCGCTGACCGAACTCACCGGGCATTCAATCACCGTCTATGCCCAGCACGAAGTGATCAAGGACCTGGTCGGCGCACGCGTGGCAGCGGACGGCGCGTTGAAATTCGGGGTATCGGGTGTGTCGTTGCATGATTTTGAATCAGCGGCAGGCACAAGCCGGCCTCGCATCAAATACTCACACGAAGGCGATGCACACGAGCTCGAGTGTGACTTCATCGTGGGTTGCGACGGGTCTCAGGGCGTTGCGCGTGGCTCGATGCCACAAGCGCAGCGGCACGATTACCAGCGCATCTATCCGTTCGGCTGGTTCGGAATCCTGGTGGAAGCGCCGCCCTCGTCGAACGAACTGATTTACGCGCGTCACGACCGTGGCTTTGCGCTGATCAGCACGCGTTCGCCGAGCGTGCAGCGCATGTATTTCCAGTGCGATCCCAAGGATTCAGCCGATGCCTGGTCGGACGACCGCATTTGGGCAGAACTTCACGCCCGTGTGGATACGCATGACGGCTGGCAAATTACGGAGGGCAGGATCTTCCAGAAGAATATTGTCGGCATGCGCAGCTTCGTCTCCACGCCGATGCAATCCGGCAAGCTCTTCCTGGCCGGAGACGCTGCGCACATCGTCCCGCCGACGGGCGCAAAAGGCATGAATCTCGCGGTTTCCGATGTCCGCGTGCTGACCGCCGCGTTGCGTGCCTTCTACGAAGAAGGCACGAGCGAGCAACTGGATCGTTACACGGAAACCGCGTTGAAACGCATCTGGCGCGCGGAGCATTTCTCGTGGTGGATGACCCGGATGCTGCACAAGCTCGACGACACCTCGCCGTTCGAGCAGCGCCTGCAAGTGGCCGAGCTGGAACATGTGACGACATCGCGCGCCGCCGCCACGGCGCTGGCCGAAAACTACGTCGGCAGCGTCGCGGTTTAAGCGCTGTACTTTGGCGATTTAGAGAACGGCGACCACGCGAACATCGCCTTCCACCGACGGCACGATCTGCCCGCCCACACGCCGGAAGGTGATCGATACGGTCTTTTCGCCGACACGCAACTCGCCGATCTCGAGCCAGTCGATACCATCCGGCAGTTGCGGCCGGTCGATACGCACTTCGCCTCGCTCGGCATCGATGGCGATTCCCAGGCACGCTTCGAGGATCATGAACGGCGAACCTGCCGCCCATGCTTGCGGCAGGCACGCAACCGGATAGCCGATAGGACGCTCGCCGCGTTGCCGCGTGAAACCGCAGAACAGCTCCGGCAGGCGCATGTCGAAGGTGACGGCGGATTCGAACAGCGCCTGCAGCAGGCGTACTGCGCCGCCGCGGTCGCCGTATCGAGCAAGTCCGCGAGCGCACATGGCGGTGTCGTGCGGCCAGACTGAACCGTTGTGATACGACATGGGGTTGAATCGCGGCTGGCCGGCAGCAAGCGTACGAACGCCCCAGCCCGTGTGGAACAAGGTCGATTCCAGTTGCCGCGCTACGGCCTCGCCCCGGCTGCGCTCGACCAGGTCAAACGCCAGCAAGTGCCCCGCGTTCGACGACAACACCTTGCACAGCTCGCCCTTGCCGTCGAGCGCAATGCCGTAGAACTCCGACTCAGGCATCCAGAACATCGTCTCCACGCGCTCACGAATGTGCTGTGCGCGTTTGTCGAAGGACGCCGCGTCATCCGGCATGCCGCGTTGCCGCGCGAAACGGGCCATGGTTGCAAATGCCGTCGATGCATAGCCCTGCACTTCGATGAGCGAAATCGGGCCGATCGGGAAGCTGCCGTCTGCGTGAAACACCGAGTCGTGACTGTCCTTCCAACCCTGGTTGGCGAGCCCGTGTTCCGTCGCGCGCTGGTAGCTCAGCAAGCCGTATTCGTTCTTGTCGCAATGACCTGCGATCCACTTTGCCGCCAGTTTCAGCGAAGGCCACAATTCGTCGATAAGCGCCGTATCGCCCGTTCGCTCCGCATAAGCCCCGGCCAACGCAACGAAGAGCGGCGTGCTGTCCACGCCGCCGTAATACATTGCAAATGGCACCTCGCCGGTCGCAGCCATTTCGCTGTTGCGGGTCTCGTGCATGATCTTGCCGATTTCGGCATCGCGAAAAGCCGAGTCCTCACGCGCCTGGTTGGCTGCGAGAAAGCGCAGCACGCCGCGCGCAAGCGACGGATCCAGCCACAACATCTGCAGCGACGTGATGATTGCGTCACGACCGAACGCGGTCGAGAACCATGGAATCCCCGCATACGGATACGGTCCCGTTTCGAGGTCGGTGGTAAGCAATCCCAGGTCGGCCAGCGACCGGTCGATCCACTCGCTGAAGAGCGGATTGCTCGAACGCACCCGCGCGACCGAGCGGCGTCTGTCGCGCATGCGCCTGTGAGCATCGACCAGTGCCTCGCGGATCGCCGGGCGCCCCGATTCCGGCGCGCATTCCGCACCTTCCTCGGCGATCTTCTTGCTTTCCGCGCTCGCATCGCTCAACGCATGCGTGAGCGCCGTTACCGACAGGTAAATTGACATGGCCGTTTCCGGCTGGATTCGCAACGCGTAATCGGCCCGGCTGACTGTCAGCGAATGCGGCGCGGGCGAGAACTGGATGCGCGCGGTCCGCTCGACTTCGTCGAGACCCGTGTAGCGAAGCACCACTTCTCCGTCTTCGATGCACGGCTCGCGCATTTCCCCGCGTTTGGGACGCGTGGAACCGCGGACCTCGAACATGTCGTGAAAGTCGGCCGCAAAGTCGATGGACAGCGGCACCGTCGCTGGTTCCGTGCCGTAATTGGTCAATACAATGGCTTCGTGCAGCACGTGCCGCGACAGCACGCGCCGGCGCTCGATGTGAAGCACCCCTTCCGGCGTGGTCGCACCACCGATGGGGGGCAGCGGCCGGTTGGTCATGTGCGCGGTAAAAACGGCGTTGTCGCTGGATACGCTCCCCGACAGCAACGACGGCGCGCGGCCGCCGAAGGTCAGGCGAAGCTGCGACAGCACGCGGGTATCGTTGACGAAGAGCCCGTCGTCGTTGCCGCGGATGTCTCCATTGGCGTCGTTCACGACGAACGTATTGCCTGCCTTGAGCACGAACTGACGCTCATTCGCATAATTCGAGTGTTCTGTTGCGATAAATGCGCCGTCAGTCACCGCGAGGGGCGTCGTGGGAGCAACTTCGCGCACACCGACCGTGCTGCGCACCGGATCGGGAAGGTCGTCATGCGCGGGGCTACGGCCAGCGGCAGCGGCCTTCTGGTCGTCAAGCGACTGATTTGCCTGCTGTTGTTCCTTCGTTTCCATTACACCTTCCTGAAAAAGAGTTGCCTGGACACTCGGCTTGCCCGGCCATATCGGCCACCGTTGGCGGATTGTACGGCCGGAGCCTGCGAATCAATTTGCCGGGACCGGAGGCGTGCACGCGGCGGACCCGCTATCATCGACCGTTTTTCGACCGACGCTCACCCAACCGGTTCTCCAAGCTGCATGTCTTTCCCACATATCGATCTACTTTATTCGGCTTCTGGCCTCGCCGTCGGCTTTCTGGTCGGACTTACCGGCGTTGGCGGCGGATCGCTGATGACCCCGCTGCTCGTGCTGCTGTTCGGCATTCATCCTGCCACGGCGGTCGGCACCGACTTGCTTTATGCAGCCGCGACCAAGTCCGCCGGCACGCTGGTCCATGGATTGAAAGGTTCCGTGGACTGGCGCATCACGGGACGGCTTGCGGCAGGAAGTATTCCCGCTGCTGCCATCACGCTGTTCCTGCTCCACCGGTACGGCCTGAACACGCCCGCAGCCGCGCGGGTCATCCAGCGAGTACTGGGTTACGCGCTCCTGATCACCGCCCTGTCGCTCGTGTTCCGCCCGCAACTCGCACGCTTTGCCTACAAGACCGGCATGGCCCGCGAAGCTCGCGGCGGTGACTCGGGCGCAGCGGGCCGCGAAAAGCGCACCATCGGCTGGACGGTACTGACGGGCGCCGTCCTCGGCGTGCTGGTGTCGATCACCTCCGTGGGCGCCGGCGCGATCGGCGTCACGGTGCTTTTGCTGCTTTACCCTCGCCTCGCCACGGCGCGAATCGTGGGCTCGGACATTGCGCACGCGGTGCCGCTCACGCTGATTGCCGGCACGGGTCACTGGCTGCTCGGCTCGGTTGACTGGTCGCTGCTGGTTTCCCTGCTGGTTGGCTCCCTGCCGGGCATCGTCATTGGCAGCCTGCTGTCTGCCCGAGCGCCCGAAGTCTTGCTGCGTAACGTCCTGGCCGCGACGCTCGTCCTGGTCGGCATGAAGCTCGTGTTCAGCTGAAAACCGGGTAGTTCGATCGATAGTAGTCGCGAGACGTGACGCTTTCCAGTCGGCCGAATGGCATATGAGCTATGAACGAGATCATTTTCGCTGTCGCGATCTCGTTTTCACGTCCTATGCCATTTGGCCGACTGTCGGAGATCGGCGGATACGTGCACGATTCAGGAGACGAAATGTGAGGAGCAGCGCGCCTGCGTTGCTTTGACTCTGAAAATTCGACACTATTCTTTCGCACGACCGAGCCGGGGCACCGCGAAGGTGCGCCCTGTCGAGAACCAAGAAGGAGCCTGTGCATGAGCCAGACTGACGATCCGCGTGACGAGCAACCCACTTCCGACCTGCCCCAGGATCCATTTCGCCGCCGCCTGCTGGTCGCTGGCATGGGCCTCGCCGGCCTGGGCGGATTGTCGCTGAGCGCCTGCGATCTCCTCGATTCCCGCACGGGCACGCCCAGGACCGCTGCCGATCTCGCGCTCGACCGCACGCTGCAGGCAAAAGTCCGGCATATCGTGGTGATTTACGCCGAGAATCGCAGTTTCAGCAATCTGTGGGGCAATTATCCGGGCGTGCAATATCCGCTCGAAGCCGTGCCCGCGTCTCGCTATGTGCAGCTCGACCGCGACGGACGCACGCCTATGCCGGTGCTGCCCAAAATCTGGGGTGGTCTCGTGCCGCAGGCGCAGGAAGTGGACGGCAAACGCTACATGATCTCGGAAAAGCAGTTCGACGGTATTGCCAACGGACCCTTTCATCTCGTCGATACCGAAGGCCAGCCGTTGCCCAACGGCGTCATCACGCGTGACCTCGTACATCGTTTCTATCAAAACCAGATGCAGATCAATGCCGGGCGCAACAACCAGTTCGCTGCCTGGGGTGATTCAGGTGGCCTGGTG
>NZ_CAXTGZ010000273.1:0-7916 GCF_964243625.1 uncultured Caballeronia sp. | reverse complement strand
TTGCCCGGTTGCGCGTCTATGGTCAGCCGCAGCTCGACTGGAGCAGTGCGAGCCGCAGCGAATTGTTCGATCTCGCTGCCATGGAAAATGGCGCGTATCTGGTTGGCACGAACAATCAGCATTTCGGCTTGGCGTCGACCTTGCTGATGCCGGGCCGCGGCGTGAACATGGGCGATGGCTGGGAAACGCGGCGTCGTCGTGAGCCGGGCAACGACTGGTGCATCGTCGCGTTGGCGCAGCCGGGCGTGATCAAGAAAATCGAAGTCGATACCGCGCATTTCAAGGGCAATTATCCTGACCGGTGTTCGCTGCAGGCCGCGTATGTGACGGGTGGAACCGACAGTTCGCTCGTTACGCAGGCTATGTTCTGGCCGGTGCTGCTTGGCGAGCAGAAGCTGCAGATGGACAAGCAGCACGGGTTTGAATCAGAGATTGCTGCACTGGGCCCTGTCACGCACGTGCGGTTCAACATTTATCCGGATGGTGGCGTATCGCGGTTGCGCTTGTTCGGCACGCTGGCGTGAAGTTCATGATGAAGCAGGTCCTGCGATGAAAAAGTTGGCAGTTGAACCGTTGACCAAGGCAGCCTTCGAGCCGTTCGGCGATGTCATCGAGCTCGAGGGCGCGAAGCAGATCCCGATCAACCTCGGGACGACGATGCGCTTCCATGATCTGGCTCGTATCGATGTGGAAGACGAAGGTGGACGGACGCTGGTGAACCTGTTCCGCGGGCAGCTGCGGGTGCTGCCGTTCGAGGTATCGATGCTTGAGCGGCATCCTTTGGGAAGTCAGGCGTTTGTGCCGCTCAACGATCGCCCGTACCTGGTTGTGGTGGCGCCGGCTGGCGAGTTGAAACCTTCTGCTATTCGCGCGTTTGTGACGCGCGGGTGGCAGGGCGTGAATTACGCGAAGGGAGTCTGGCATCACCCGTTGATTGCACTTGATGAAGTGAGCGACTTCATCGTGGTTGATCGTGGTGGGGATGGGGTCAACCTCAATGAGCAGCAACTGGAAGAATCGCTCTGGTTGATGGACGAGGACTTCGGTCGTACCTGACTAGAGTATTTGCGTGAACGAAAAGCAGCGAGCCGGTTCAACGCCGTGCCGCTGCTTTTTGCTTTAATGGATTTGATTGAAGGTGTTTCAGAGGCTTATCTAACTAAGCGAACATTTGATCAAGCCATAAGATCGCAAACGAAGGATTCGGTCGTACCAAGTCCTATGTGCATTGGAACTTGCCCGATACCACTGGTGGCGAAGCGTGTGGATGTAAGACTTCGGAGGGGGAGGGGTTCGAGTGTCCGTGGTTATGGCGTCGAGCGTTCTTCTGAAGTACCAAACAGATTGGACCTGCACGCTCGGGACACTTATGAGCCATCGGTTAAGAGGCGTTTTCTTTGCTTCGTTTCTTTTTCGCCGTTGGAAAAAGAAATGAAGTCTGTAGTGGTCCAATGGTCGTGGACACCTCAAAAAGGGATAATTCTCTAAATGAGGTGAGAAATGGGCAGACGAGACTTTCCAGACGAATTCAAGGCCGACGCGATCCGCCTTGTAGTGGAGCAGCGATATTCCTTTGCTCAAGCGAGCAAGGCGATGGGCGTTGGCGACACGGCTTTACGGCGCTGGGTGGCGCAATGGCGCGCGCAAAAGGCGGCGCCCCCGCGCACGGCTGACCAGATTAGCGCGGACGCGCAGCGCATAAAGGAGCTGGAGGCGCGGGTAGCCGATCTGGAAAGGGAGCGGGAGATTTTAAAAAAATCCACGGCCTTCTTCGTGAAAGAAATGGATCGCTCATTGAAGTGATTCATTCGTTGAGGAAGGCCTATCCGATTATCGCCATGTGCGCCCTGACGGGCGTGTCTCGCAGCAGCTACTACGCATTTGTGCGGCCACGTGTGCAGCGCCGGCACTCTTCGCAACTGCTCGATGCTGCGCGTCAGATACACGATGAAAGCCGAGCCAGCTACGGTAGCCGCAGGATGGCGCAGTCGTTGCAGCGCAAAGGCTATGCAGTCGGGCGCCACCGGGCAAGAAGCTTGATGAGAGAAGCAGAGTTGGTGGTGCGCAAGCGGCGCACTCACCGGTATCGAAAGGCTGAAGGCGAGGCGCACGTGGCACAGCACCTGTTGGAGCGCAAGTTCGAACCCGGTGCGATCAATCGTGTCTGGGCGGGCGATGTGACGTACGTGAGAAGTAAGCAAGGTTGGTCGTATCTGGCCATCGTCATGGATTTGCACTCGCGCCGCATTGTAGGCTGGGCGTTTGACATCCAGGCTGCCACGGAACTCGTGATTCGGGCTTTGCAGCACGCGTACCGCAGCCGACAACCGGGCGCGGGCCTCATGTTCCATTCGGATCAGGGCTGCCAATACACGAGCGCACGCTTTGTCGATGATCTGAAGAACGCCGGCATCACACAGAGCATGAGTCGCAAAGGTAATTGCTGGGACAACGCGGTGGTTGAGCGTTTCTTCAGGAGCTTAAAGAGCGAATGGATCGGCGAACACGAGTACGAAAGCCATGAGGAAGCAAAAAGTGACATCCGAGAGTTCGTGGAAAAGTACTACAACTATCAGCGTCTTCATTCGGCAACCCACAATTTGCCGCCGGTTCTGTACGAAGCGAGTTCTTTATGAAATCCCCTTTGCGGGTGTCCACAATTACTTGACCACTACAGTCCCGCCACGGACAGTGGCTAATAGTGTTCAAGAAATCAGCCAAGACAAACCGCGCGAGAACCTGGACAGCAGCAACCCGGCATAACTGAGCACCGAGCTGCTGCCATCAACCGTCCAGGCCCCACGCAACACACAAAGAACCAAGTGCGAACGAAAATTACTTCAAAGCCCCGCCTTGAAACCAAGCAGCGATCTTGGCCCGTTCGGCATCGGTCATCTGCGTGACGTTCCCAAGCGGCATTGCTTTGAGCACCACAGCCTGCTGATAGACCCGTTGCGCGTTCATCGAAATAGCATCCGGCGTATCAAGCAAAACCCCTGCGGGCGCGGCGCCCATCATCGTAGGATGTGCAGCATGACAGGTCGCGCAACGCTGCTGCAGGATCGGCTCAATATCGGCCACCCGCACAACCGGCGCACCCGCCACTGGCGCAACAGTCGGCACAGCCTTCGGCATGGTCCACGCAAACGCACCGAACATCAGCAACACGCCAATCACAGGCAAATACCACAACACCTGCCCACGATGCCGCATCACAAAGAACTGCCGAATCAGCGCACCGGCCAGCATGATGATCAGCAACACGGCCCAGTTATACGGATGCGTGTAAGTCATCGCGTAGTGATTCGACAGCATCACGAACACCACCGGCAACGTGAAATAGGTGTTGTGCACCGAACGCTGCTTGCCGCGCTTGCCATAAATGGCATTGGGCACCTGGCCCTTGAGCATGGCATCGACCATCTTGCGCTGGCCGGGGATGATCACGAAAAACACGTTCGCCGACATGATCGTGGCAAGCGTCGCGCCGGTAATCAGATAAGCGGCGCGTCCAGCGAACACATGACATGCCAACCACGCCGCGATGATCACGTAAGCGCCAACACAGATGCCCAGCAACCGGTCGCGATTCCCGAGCAGGCGGCACAGCGAGTCATAAACAATCCAGCCCGCAAGCAGGAAACCCAGCGCTGACGAAACGGCAACGACCGGCCCCATGTCGAGCACATTTTTATCGATGAGATACGTGCTCGGCGAGAACAGATACAACACCATGAAGAGCCCAAAGCCGGACATCCACGTGGTGTAGGAAGGCCACTTCGACCAGTGCAAATCCTCGGGCATGTTCTCCGGCGCGACGGTGTACTTCTGCATGTTGTAAAACCCGCCGCCATGCACGTGCCACAACTCGCCGAATACGCCGCGCTTCGTCGCGGCAGGATCCTTCGCCGGTTTCAGGCTGTTATCGAGCGCCACGAAATAGAAGGACTCGCCAATCCACGCAATCGCCACAATCACATGCAGCCAGCGCAACGCGAGATTAAGCCAGTCAACAATAAAACCTTGCATGAAACGTCTCCACCACGAATTCTTTAATCAAGCCTCAAAGGCCAGCTCTTGAGCAAAACTCCGATCAACCTCAGCTTCCGCGATACGTGCTGTAAGCCCATGGCGATACGAGCAGCGGCACGTGATAGTGCGAGGTGGCATCGGCCACACCGAAACGCAGCACCACGCGATCCACGAATCGAGGCTCGGGCAGCGTCACGCCACTGGCAGCGAAATAATCGCCTGCGTGGAACACGAGCTCGTATTCGCCTGTGACGAATGCATCGTCCTGAAGCAACGGAGCGTCGCAACGCCCGTCGGAGTTGGTTTGGGTGGTGAGAAGTGAACGCCGGGTTTCACCGGCAAGAACGAAGAGTTCGACTTTGATGCCGGCGCCGGGACGGCCGTGCGCGGTATCGAGTACGTGGGTTGTTAGCTTGCCCATTCGCGTTGTCCTTGTAGTGTGCGAGGAGCGGCTGCGCATCGAACCGTCTGGAACAGACTTCAGCGGCGGATCGAGGCTCCACAATCGTGGCTACATACCCGTCGGCGTGAGTGGATGCGCGCCGTGTTCAGCATTGTAAAAAGTTGCCGTGATCATAACGCCCGCGATAAGCAAGATAATCCGCAGCACATGAGCGAAAACCCTGCATTGCGGGCGAGAACGGCCATGCGTTCCAACCCTTTTTCATCGCTTCCCGCCGATGCTACCTGCGCCAAAATTCACCATCATATTGAGTCTGTGAAGACAACTATGGCGGCGTTCGCATTGTCAGAGGCTTTTTGGCTTGTGACAGTGAGGCCTTGCACAGCGCGGCTGGCTGGCATCCCGAAGACGGCGATCGACGCTGGGTAACCGGGTGAATACGCGAAGTCGAGTGTTATCTTCGCGCCCTCGGAAAACAGTGAAGCAGCGGAGATCAATATGCAGCAGAAGCAAAAAACCTTGCTGGTAAAGAATGCGCAGGTGCTCGTGACCATGGACGACGCACGGCGTGAGATTCGCGACGGCGGATTGTTTATCGAAGGCAACCGGATCGTGGCCGTTGGGCCGACGAGCGAGTTGCCGCAGGACGCAGACGAAGTGCTGGACATGGCGGGCCATCTGGTGATTCCGGGTCTCGTCAACACCCATCACCATATGTACCAGAGCCTGACGCGGGCCGTGCCGGCAGCGCAGAACGCCGAGTTGTTCGGCTGGCTCACGAGCCTCTACAAAATCTGGGCGAACCTGACGCCGGAAATGATCGAGGTGTCGACGCTCACCGCCATGGCCGAGTTGCTGCTCTCGGGCTGCACGACGTCGAGCGATCACCTCTACATTTATCCGAACGGCGCGCGGCTCGATGACAGCATTGCGTCGGCGCAGCAAATTGGCATGCGTTTTCATGCGGCGCGCGGCAGCATGAGCGTCGGGCAAAAAGACGGTGGATTGCCGCCGGATTCAGTGGTCGAGAAAGAAGACGCGATCCTGAAAGACACGCAGCGCCTGATCGAGACATATAACGACAAAGGCCGTTACGCGATGCTGCGCGTCGTCGTGGCGCCATGCTCGCCATTCTCGGTGAGCCGCGAGTTGATGCGCGATTCGGCTGTACTGGCGCGGGAGTATGGGGTATCGATGCACACGCATCTCGCCGAGAACGTGAATGACGTCACGTACAGCCGGGAGAAGTTTGGCATGTCGCCGGCCGAATACGCCGAGGATCTGGGCTGGGTCGGACCGGATGTGTGGCACGCGCATTGTGTGCAGCTCGACCGCGCGGGTATCGAATTGTTTGGACGCACCGGGACGGGCGTGGCGCACTGTCCGTGTTCGAACATGCGGCTGGCATCGGGCATTGCGCCAATTCGTGCGATGCGTGATGCGGGCGTGAGCGTGGGCATCGGCGTGGATGGATCGGCATCGAATGATGGCGCACAGATGGTGGCCGAAGTGCGGCAAGCCATGTTATTGCAGCGCGTGGGGTTTGGTCCCGACGCCATGAGCGCGCGCGAAGCCCTGGAGATCGCCACGCTTGGCGGCGCAAAAGTACTGGGCCGGGACGATATCGGCGCGTTGGCGCCGGGCATGGCCGCGGATTTCGTGTCGTTCGATCTAAGCCATCACGCTTTCGCCGGCGCGCTGCACGATCCCGTCGCGGCGCTGGTTTTCTGCGCGCCGTCGCAGGTGGCGACGAGTGTCATCGATGGAAAGGTGGTCGTGCGTCACGGTCAGTTGACGACCGTCGATCTGGGTCCGATCGTCGAGCGTCATAACCGGCTGGCGGGAAAGCTGATGGAATTGGCCCGCTAGGGCCTCGGGAAAGGATCAGGGAACATCGATCAGCGAGCGCGTGGCATCGGCGACCAGGTGACGCAGCCACCGTACTTCGTCGGAGTAATGGCAGCGCTCGTGCCACAACTGGTAATACTGCATTGGCGGGAAATCGAGCGGGGCGGGCACCACGGTCAGCGGCAGGAACTTCGCGTAGTGATCCGCAAAAAGGCGGGTGGTCGTGAACACGAGGTCCGACTTGATCAGCACGTACGGCGCGAGATTGAAGTAGGGCAGCGTGACGACCACATGGCGCTTGAGGCGCTCGCGTGCCAGATGGACATCGATCGCACCGCGCTGGCCCACGGAATAAGGCGTGGGCGCGAGATGCGGCGCGTTGAGGTACTGGTCGAGTGTGAGCGCGCCGCGACGCGCAAACGGATGATTGGAACTGACAAGGCACACGATCTTGTCGACAAAAAGATTCGAGAGATGCAGTTGTTCTGGCGGCTCGGGCCAGTTGCCCACAACGATGTCGAGCTTGCCTTCTTCCAGCGCGAGTTCGTAGTCGAAAGCGGGACCGAGCGAATGAAATTCGAGCGTGGCGTTGGGCGCAGCAATGCGAAAGCGCTCGACCACGGTGGGCACGAACAACACATTCAGGTAATCCGGGCAGCCAATCCGATAACACCGCACCGAAGTCGACGGTTCGAAATTATGTTGCTGGACCTTGATGCGTTCGATCTCGCGCAGTGCGTTTTGCGTGGGTTCGAGCAGGCGCAGACCGTATTCGGTCGGGACCATGCCTGCTTTGCCGCGCACGAGCAGCGGATCTCCGGTGATATCGCGCAGACGCCGGAGCGCCGCGCTGATGGCGGGTTGCGACTGATTCAACTTCACGGCCGCGCGTGTGACGCTGCGTTCCATGAGAAGGGTGTGCAGGACGCGTAACAAGTAAGTATCGATTGCTTCGCGTTGCTGACTCATGTTCTCTCCAATATACGGTCTAGCTGATAGACCAAGGTGCGGGACATATTGTTTTTAATATGACACATTTATGGCGTCAAGACAGACATACCCGAAAGCAAGTTCGTTGCAAGCTTTGCAACAGCTGTTTGTTGCTTGGAAGTGACTTCAACGTGGCGTTATCACGCGCACTATTTTGAGCAATCGACGCCCCGCACCATTTTGGGTATCTTTTCCTCGCAGACTGCTTGTTTCCGTTGCCGCCTGACCGGTTACCCCGGTTTTGCGCAATTTCCGCACTTTCTGAGTCCATATGGGCGACGCTATTTCCTCTTCCATTCAGCCGGGCGGTGCGCGTGTTCCGCGCCTCGCGCTACGCGGCATCAGCAAGCAATATCCCGCCGTCAAGGCGAACGACGACGTCACGCTCGTCGTCGAACCCGGTGAAATCCACGCCGTGCTCGGCGAGAACGGCGCCGGTAAATCGACGTTGATGAAAATCATCTACGGCGCCGTGCGGCCAGACGAAGGCGAGATTCAGTGGAACGGCGAGACGGTCGAGATCGGCAGTCCGGCTGCGGCGCGAAAGCTGGGTATCGGCATGGTGTTCCAGCACTTTTCGCTCTTCGATACGCTGACCGTCGGCGAGAACATTGCGCTCGCGCTCGACGATAGATTCGATCTC
>NZ_CAXTGZ010000272.1:0-7920 GCF_964243625.1 uncultured Caballeronia sp. | reverse complement strand
TTCGCGACCGGCCTGCTGGTGCTGGTTCCGCTCGCCATCACGCTGTGGGTGATCAGCCTCGTGATCGGAACGATGGACCAGACGCTGTTGCTGTTGCCCGAGTCGTGGCAGCCGGAGCAACTGTTCGGTTTTCATTTGCCCGGTCTCGGCGCGTTGCTGACGCTGGCGTTTATTTTCGTCGTGGGCTTGCTCACGCAGAACTTCGTCGGCCAGAAACTGGTCGAGTGGTGGAATGTGATCGTGCGTCACATTCCCGTGGTCGGACCGCTGTATACCAGCGTGAAACAAGTGTCGGACACGTTGCTTTCGAGCAGCGGCAACGCGTTCCGCAAGGCACTCCTGATCCGTTATCCTCATTCGGGTTCGTACACCATCGGGTTCCTGACGGGCATTCCAGGCGGCGACGTCGTCAATCACCTGACCGAAGAACATGTGAGCGTCTACGTGCCGACCACGCCGAATCCCACCTCGGGCTTTTTCCTGATGGTGCCGAAAAGCGAAGTCATCGAGCTCGACATGTCCGTCGATGCTGCGTTGAAGTACATCGTGTCAATGGGAGTCGTCGCGCCGTCCATGCCGCAAGTGCAGGCCGCGCCGCGCCGTCCTGTCGACCCGCCGCTGTAATGCCGGCGCGCCGCGAACGCCGTTTTCCGTGTGTTCGCGCGCGCCGTTGATCAATGAATAACGAAAGACACAACATCATGTCGATGAGATCTGAATACTGCGGTCTGGTGACCGAAGCCCTCCTGGGCCAAAGCGTTTCGCTGTGCGGCTGGGTTCATCGCCGGCGCGATCACGGCGGCGTGATTTTTATCGATCTGCGCGATCGTGAGGGCCTCGTTCAAGTCGTGTGCGATCCGGATCGCGCCGAGATGTTCAAGGTCGCCGAGGGCGTGCGCGGCGAGTTTTGCGTGCAGGTGAAAGGTATCGTGCGCGCTCGGCCCGAAGGCACGGTGAACGCCGGCCTGACGAGCGGCAAGATTGAAGTGCTGTGCCATGAGCTGAATGTGCTGAACCCGTCGGTCACGCCGCCGTTCCAGCTCGACGACGACAACCTGTCCGAAACCACGCGCCTCACGCATCGTGTGCTCGACCTGCGCCGTCCGCAAATGCAGCAGAACCTGCGCTTGCGGTATCGCGTGGCAATCGAAGTGCGCAAGTACCTGGATGACCAGGGTTTCATCGACATTGAAACGCCAATGTTGACCAAGAGCACGCCGGAAGGCGCGCGCGACTACCTGGTGCCGTCGCGTACGAACCCGGGTCAATTTTTCGCGTTGCCGCAGTCGCCGCAATTGTTCAAGCAGTTGCTGATGGTCGCGAACTTCGATCGTTATTACCAGATCGTGAAGTGCTTCCGCGACGAAGACCTGCGCGCCGATCGTCAGCCGGAATTCACGCAGATCGACTGTGAAACGTCGTTCCTGAGCGAGCAGGAAATCCGCGACTTGTTCGAAGCGATGATCCGTCACGTGTTCAAGAAGACCATCGACGTTTCGCTCGACGAAAAATTCCCGGTCATGCTGTATTCGGAAGCCATGCGCCGCTTTGGTTCGGACAAGCCGGACCTGCGCGTTAAGCTCGAATTCACGGACCTGACGGATGCTGTCCGTGACGTTGATTTCAAGGTCTTCAGTACGCCGGCCAACTCCAAGGATGGCCGCGTGGCGGCAATCCGCGTGCCGCGCGGCGGCGAGATGACGCGTAGCGAGATCGACGGCTACACGGAGTTCGTGCGTATCTACGGCGCGAAGGGCCTGGCCTGGATCAAGGTGAATGACATCGCGAAGGGCCGCGACGGCCTGCAAAGCCCGATTGTGAAGAACCTGCACGACGCATCGATCACCGCGATCATTGAACGGACCGGCGCGCAAGACGGCGACATCATTTTCTTTGCGGCGGATCGCGCGAAGGTGGTGAACGACAGCCTGGGCGCGCTGCGCCTGAAGATCGGTCACTCGGAATTTGGCCGCGCGAACGGCCTGTTCGAATCGGGCTGGAAGCCGCTGTGGGTCATCGATTTCCCGATGTTCGAGTTCGATGAAGAAGACAACCGCTACGTGGCCGCGCATCACCCGTTCACGAGCCCGAAAGACGAGCATCTGGAATATCTGGAAACAGATCCGGGCCGCTGCCTTGCCAAGGCTTATGACATGGTGTTGAACGGCTGGGAAATCGGTGGTGGGTCGGTGCGGATCTATCAGGAAGAAGTGCAGAGCAAGGTGTTCCGCGCGCTGAAGATCAACGCTGAAGAAGCGCGGATCAAGTTCGGCTTCCTGCTCGACGCGCTGCAGTACGGCGCGCCGCCGCACGGCGGTATTGCGTTCGGTCTGGATCGGATTGTCACGATGATGGCCGGTGCCGATTCGATCCGTGACGTGATCGCGTTCCCGAAGACGCAGCGCGCGACCGACTTGCTCACGCAAGCCCCGAGCGAAGTGGACGAACGGCAGTTGAAGGAACTGCATATTCGTTTGCGCCAGCCGGAACCGAAGGTGCAGTAAGCCGTAATCCATCTGCAACACCCGAAACGAAAAAGGCGCCTGATGCGCCTTTTTCGTTTTTTGGGGTACATTCTTCGGCCAGCTTCCACGAATGGCCGCACCGTTTCCAAAATGCCCAAGCCGCCAAAAATCCCCGAATCTGTTCTTGTTGTCATCCATACGCCCGAAATGGACGTGCTCGTCATCGAGCGCGCCGACCGGCCGGGATTCTGGCAGTCCGTGACGGGCTCGAAAGATCACATCGATGAAACCTTCGCCCTCACCGCCGCGCGTGAAGTGGCCGAGGAAACCGGCATCGTGGTCGGAAGCCCGGGCGTGCCCGAGCGTTCGCTCATCGACTGGCATCATGAGATCGAGTACGACATCTATCCCGAATGGCGGCATCGCTATGCTGAAGGCGTGGTGCGCAACGTCGAGCACCAGTTCAGCCTGCTCGTGCCGCACGGCATTCCCGTCACGCTCGCGCCGCGCGAGCACACCGCGTTTCTCTGGTTGCCGTTCCGCGAGGCCGCGGCGAAATGTTTCTCGTCGTCCAATCGCGAGGCGATCCTGCAATTGCCCGAGCGGCTCGCGGAGCACAGCCGGTGATGGGTTTCGGCGGACCTTCGCGTCGCTTTGCGCGACTCAAGCAGGCGCTGTTTCGCGGCCGCCGCCCGGGAAGGTTGTGCTTCACGATCAACAACACGGTCAAACTGCTCAAATCGGGCGATGCGTTTTTTCCGGCGCTGATTGGCCGCATCGACGCCGCGAAGCACGAGGTCTCGCTCGAAACCTATATTTTCTGCGATGACGCCGCCGGCCGCGCCGTTTCGACCGCGTTGATGAACGCGGCGCGGCGCGGCGTGCACGTGCGCGTTATCACGGACGGCATCGGGACGGCGAAGCTTCCGCTTTTCGATGAATGGCCTGCGGCGAACGTCGAACATCGCATCTATAACCCGCATCTGTTCGGTCAGCTCGGGTTCTCGCGGACGCATCGGAAACTGGTGGTGATCGACCGGCAGATTGCGTTCTGCGGCGGCATCAACATAGTCGATGACTACGAGCAGAATGGCATGCGCATCGAATTCGCCCGATGGGACTTCGCGCTGGAGGCGCAGGGGCCCGTGGTATCGGATGTTCGCGAGGCCTTCGATCTCCAGTGGCAGCGGATCCGCCTCGGCGTGAAACCGCGCACCGCACGTCCGGCGGATCAGGGCGGCACGCCCGGCGATTCATCCCGTAGCAGCCGGCGCGCGCTGCGGGCGCGTCTGCGGGCGCGGCGCGGCATGATTCACGCCGTGGACCGGCCGTGCGTGGCGTTCGTCGCCCGCGATAACCTCCTGAATCGGCGGGCGATCGAAAAGGCGTACCTGGCGGCGATTTCGCACGCGGAAAAAGAAGTGATGCTGGCGAACCCGTATTTCATGCCGGGCCGCAAGCTGCGCCGCGCGCTGGTTCGCGCAGCACAGCGCGGCGTACGTGTGACGCTGGTGATCGGCAGGAAGGAGTTTGTCGCGCTCGACTATGCGACGCCGTTTCTGTATCGGAACTTGCTGAAATCGGGCGTGCGGATCGCGGAATACGAGAAAACCATGCTACATGGGAAAGTCGCCGTGGTGGATTCGAACTGGGCGACGGTCGGCTCGTCCAATCTCGACGCGCTCAGCCTCGTCTTGAACAACGAGGCGAACATGGTGCTCGTGAATCACGAGAACGAGATCGTGAAGTTGCGTGACGCAATCATCGCGGCCTACGAAGACGCCCGGCCGATCACGCTCGAACAATACGCGGCGCGTCCGGCTGGTGAGCGCCTGCTTAATTGGCTTGCCTACAACGCGTATCGCACGATGATGAAAATGCTCACCATCGGTCGCTACGATTGATGTGCTCGGGCCACTACCACTGGCTGCAAGGCCACAAACCGGCACAAACTTGAGCCGTGTCTAACGACGCGACGAAAAGTTAGACCCCGGTTTCTAATAAAAAGCTTGTTTCAGGAACGGTCGGCTACAATAATCGTACGGCCGTTCGATTTTATTTCGATTAAATGAAAACGGTAAAAATCATGCGAAAAGGCGAACAGACACGAGTCGCAATCCTCGACGCCGCGCTGGACCTGGCTAGCCGGGACGGACTCGAAGGTTTGACGATCGGCTTGCTGGCCGAACGGATGCAGATGAGCAAGAGCGGCGTGTTCGCGCATTTCGGCTCGCGCGAGGACCTGCAGGTCGAAGTAGTGAAGGAGTATCACCGCCGCTTTGAGGATGAAGTGTTTTACCCGAGCCTTCGCGAAGCACGCGGTTTGCCGCGTTTGCGTTCCATGCTGGCGCGCTGGATGGAAAAGCGCATCGAGGAGGTAACGACGGGCTGTATCTACATAAGCGGTGCGGTGGAGTACGACGATCGCGCCGACAGTGCAGTCCGCGAGCAACTGGTGCATAGCGTGACGATCTGGCGAGCAGCGCTTACGCGGGCGATCAACCAGGCGAAGGATGAGGGGCATTTGCGTGCGGATACAGATCCTGCGCTGATGCTTTTTGAACTCTATAGTTTCACGCTCGGTCTGCATCATGACGCGCGCTTCCTGCACTTGCCGGAGGCCGTGCAACTGACGCGGGACGCGCTGGAAAAAACGATTGTTTCGTATCAAAGCAACGGCCGTCAGGCGTCGACGAATTAGCAGCACGCGGTAGCACAGCGGATTCGGCGGCGCTCAGGGCCCAAGCTTCCTGGACATTTGGAGATGAAGAATGGGACAGTACACCGCGCCGCTGCGTGACATGCAATTCGTGCTGCACGAGTTGCTCAACGTAGAAAACGAGGTCAAGAACATGCCCAAGCATGCGGACCTCGACGCCGACACGATCAATCAGGTTCTGGAGGAAGCCGGCAAGTTCTGCGCCGAGGTGCTCTTCCCGCTGAACCAGGTTGGCGATCGTGAAGGCTGCACGTACGAAGGCGATGGCGTCGTGCGCACGCCGGCGGGCTTCAAGGAAGCCTATAAGCAATATGTTGAAGCTGGCTGGCCGGCTCTCGGTTGCGATCCGGAATACGGCGGCCAGGGCTTGCCGGCGTTCGTGAACAACGCGCTTTTTGAAATGCTGAACTCGGCGAACCAGGCCTGGACGATGTACCCCGGCCTCTCGCATGGCGCCTATGAATGCCTGCACGCGCACGGCGCGCCCGAGTTGCAGAAGGCCTATTTGCCGAAGCTCGTGGATGGCACCTGGACCGGCACGATGTGCCTGACCGAACCGCACTGCGGCACCGACCTCGGCATGCTGCGCACGAAGGCCGAGCCGAACAGCGACGGCTCGTACGCCATCAGCGGCACGAAGATCTTCATCTCCAGCGGCGAACATGATCTGGCCGAGAACATCGTGCACCTGGTGCTGGCTCGCTTGCCGGGCGCACCGAGCGGCACGAAGGGCATTTCGCTTTTCATCGTGCCGAAATTCATTCCGACCAATGCTGGCGCGCCGGGCGAACGCAATGGCGTGAAGTGCGGTTCCATCGAACACAAGATGGGCATTCACGGCAATTCCACGTGCGTGATCAATCTGGATTCAGCGAAGGGCTGGCTTGTCGGCGAGCCGAACAAGGGCTTGAACGCCATGTTCGTGATGATGAACGCCGCGCGTCTGGGCGTCGGCATGCAGGGGCTCGGACTGACGGAGATCGCGTATCAGAACTCGCTCACGTACGCGAAGGAACGCCTCCAAATGCGTTCGCTGACCGGTCCGAAAGCGCCGGAGAAAGGCGCTGATCCGATCATCGTGCATCCGGATGTTCGTCGCATGTTGCTCACGCAAAAGGCCTATGCCGAAGCGGGCCGCGCGTTCACGTACTGGGCGGCGCTCAACATCGACAAGGAACTGTCCCACGCCGACGAATCAGCGCGCAAGGACGCCGCCGATCTGGTCGCGTTGCTGACTCCGGTCATCAAGGCCTTCCTGACGGACAACGCGTTCGAAGGCACGAACATGGGCATGCAGATCTATGGCGGCCACGGTTTCATCTCCGAATGGGGCATGGAGCAATACGTTCGCGACGCCCGCATCAACATGATCTACGAAGGCACAAATTCGATTCAGGCGCTCGATTTGCTCGGCCGCAAGATTCTCGGCGACATGGGCGCGAAGCTGAAGAAATTCGGCAAGCTCGTCACGGACTTCGTGGAAGAAGAAGGCGTGAAGCCGGAGATGCAGGAGTTCATCAACCCGCTTGCGGATATCGGCGACAAGGTGCAGAAACTGACGATGGAAATCGGCATGAAGGCCATGCAGAATCCGGACGAAGTCGGCGCCGCTGCCGTGCCTTATCTGCGTACGGTCGGGCATCTGGTGTTCTCGTATTTCTGGGCGCGCATGGCGCGGATCGCGCTGGATAAAGAAGCCGAAGGCGATCCGTTCTACAAGGCGAAGCTCGCCACCGCGCGTTTCTATTTCGCCAAGCTGCTGCCTGAAACGGCATCGACGATCCGCGCCGCGCGCGCCGGATCGAAGACGCTGATGGAATACGACGAAGCCTTGTTCTAGGCCTCTTTTGCACTGCGCTACGTCTTCAGCGGACGTAGCGCATCGTCATACCGAATACCTCTCCCGGAGACAAACGTGAGCAATCTGAACATACGCAAGGTGGCGGTTCTCGGCGCCGGCGTGATGGGCGCGCAGATCGCTGCGCACCTGATCAACGCCCAGGTGCCGGTCCTGCTGTTCGACCTGCCGGCCAAGGAAGGTCCGAAGAACGGCATCGCGTTGAAAGCGATCGAGAATCTGAAGAAGCTGTCGCCCGCGCCGTTCGGCGTGAAGGACGACGCGCAATACATCCAGCCCGCGAATTACGACGACGACATCGCTGCGCTTGCGGAGTGCGACCTGGTGATCGAAGCGATCGCCGAGCGCATGGACTGGAAGCACGACCTGTACAAGAAGGTTTCGCCGTATATCGGCGAGAAGGCGATTTTCGCGACCAATACGTCGGGGCTTTCGATCACGGAGTTGTCGAAGGGTTTCTCGGACGAACTCAAAGCGCGTTTTTGCGGCGTGCACTTTTTCAATCCGCCGCGCTACATGCATCTGGTCGAGCTGATTCCGACCGATACCACGCAGCCGCAAATCCTCGATCAGCTCGAAACTTTTCTGACGAGCGTGGTCGGCAAGGGCGTCGTGCGCGCGAAGGACACGCCGAATTTCATCGCGAATCGCGTGGGTGTGTTTTCGATTCTCGCGGTAATCGCAGAAGCCGAGAAGTTCGGACTGCGCTTCGATGAAGTCGATGACCTCACCGGTGCCCGTCTTGGCCGCGCGAAATCGGCAACGTTCCGCACGGCGGACGTAGTCGGCCTCGACACCATGGCGCACGTCATCAAGACGATGCAGGACACGCTCGGCGACGACCCGTTCTTCCCGTTGTACGAAACGCCCGCCGTTCT
>NZ_CAXTGZ010000271.1:0-7947 GCF_964243625.1 uncultured Caballeronia sp. | reverse complement strand
CACGTCGAACGTGCCAAGACGCAAATCGCGGATGATTTCCACGCGCTCGACCGTATCGATATCGCTGTGCAGATAGCGCACTTTCACACCGTGATCCGCCAGGAATTCGGTGAGTTGTTCGGCCATGCGTTTGGTCAGCACCGTGACGAGCACCCGTTCGTGCACTTTGACACGCTCGTTGATCTCGGCAAGCACGTCGTCCACTTGCGAGCGGGCCGGACGTACCTCGATCTCGGGGTCGACCAGCCCGGTCGGCCGTACGAGCTGTTCAGCGACTTGCCCTGACGTCCGGTTTTCGTAATCGGCCGGTGTCGCCGAGACAAAAACCGCCTGGCGCATCTTGCGTTCGAACTCGTTGAACTTGAGCGGCCGGTTATCGAGCGCCGACGGCATCCGGAAGCCGTAATCGACCAGATTCTCCTTGCGCGCCCGGTCACCGTTGTACATGCCGTTCAACTGGCCGATCAGCACGTGCGACTCGTCGAGCAGCATCAGCGCGTCGGGCGGCAAATAATCGACGAGCGTGGGCGGAGGTTCGCCGGGAGCCGCGCCCGAGAAATGCCGCGAGTAGTTCTCGATGCCTTTGCAAAACCCCAGTTCCTGCAGCATCTCCAGGTCAAAACGCGTGCGTTGCTCGAGCCGCTGCGCTTCCACCAGCTTGCCGTCCTTGTGGAAAAACTCGAGGCGCTCACGCAATTCAGTCTTGATCGTCTCGATGGCGCGCATTACCGTGTCCCGCGGCGTCACGTAATGGGACGACGGATACACGGTGAAACGCGGAATCTTATTGCGCACGCGGCCGGTGAGCGGATCGAAGAGCTGCATCGACTCGATTTCATCGTCGAAAAGCTCGACTCGCACGGCCATTTCGGCATGCTCGGCCGGGAAAATGTCAATGGTGTCGCCACGCACGCGGAAGCTGCCACGCGAAAAATCCGCTTCGTTCCGGTTGTACTGCATCGCGATCAGCCGCGCGATGATGTCGCGCTGCCCCATCTTGTCGCCCGTGCGCAGCGTCAAAATCATCTTGTGATATTCCGACGGGTTGCCGATACCGTAAATGGCCGACACCGTCGCTACGATCACCACGTCGCGCCGCTCCAGCAGGCTTTTTGTGGCTGAAAGCCGCATTTGCTCGATATGCTCGTTGATCGACGAATCTTTCTCGATGAACAAATCCCGCTGCGGAACGTAGGCTTCCGGCTGGTAATAATCGTAGTAGGAAACGAAATATTCGACGGCATTGCGCGGAAAAAACTCACGAAACTCCGCATACAACTGCGCGGCGAGCGTCTTGTTGGGCGCAAACACGATGGCCGGACGGCCCATGCGCGCGATCACGTTCGCCATGGTGAAAGTCTTGCCGGAACCGGTCACGCCGAGCAGCGTCTGGAACGACAGGCCGTCCTCGATGCCCTCGACGAGCGTCGCGATCGCTGTCGGCTGGTCGCCAGCTGGCGGATACGGTTGATAAAGCTGGAACGGCGAGCCCTCGAAGGTGATGAACTTCGATTCATCGAGCGTTTCTGCGGCTTCTACTAGCGGGGTATCGGACATGAGGAAGCGGTGCCTTTGGCCGAGAGCAAACATGCATTCTAGCGGTTCACGCTGGAGCAGGCTTGACGGCGGATCAGGGTTGTCGGATGGATCGGGGCAGCGCCCTTCGGTTTTTAAGCGATCGCCCGATATTTCCCAGATGAGGCGTCCGCCTCCAAACGCAAGCGATTGTTTTGGTGGACGAAAGCTTCGTGGCGTTGAACCGGTAAGTCACGTTCTCACGGCCTCGTTTCTCAAGCAAAATGCCGAATTTCCAGCGAAATATCGCGAATTCGTCGATTGCATCCGCTTTGCCGGGCCAAAAAACGCTGCTCAATTCGTTACAATGCAGAACTGGGGTTTTCATCGATGGGAAGGAGTATTTTGTTCACTCCTCACGGCGCGGTCGAAGCACAGCATGCCGCGACTTCCATCCCGAACGCCCGTGCCCGCCTTTCCACTACCGTCGATAAATCATGTCCCTTTTTTCAGCCGTCGAGCTTGCCCCCCGTGATCCGATCCTGGGTCTGAACGAAGCCTTCAATGCCGATCCGCGCACCACCAAGGTCAATCTCGGCGTCGGCGTGTATTTCAACGAAGAAGGCAAGATTCCGCTGCTGCGCGCCGTCCGCGAGGCTGAAAAAGCTCGCGTTGAACTGGCCGCACCGCGCGGTTATCTGCCTATGGAAGGCATCGCTGCGTACGACGCTGCCGTGCAGAAACTGCTGCTCGGCAACGATTCCCCCCTGATCGCCGATGGCCGCGTGATTACGGCGCAAGCGCTCGGTGGCACGGGCGCCTTGAAGCTTGGCGCTGACTTCCTGAAGCGCCTCAACCCGACAGGCAAGGTCGCGATCAGCGATCCGAGCTGGGAAAACCACCGTGCGTTGTTCGAATACGCCGGTTTCGAAGTCCTCAACTACCCGTACTACGATGCAGCCACGCACGGCGTGAAGTTCGACGCCATGCTCGAAGCGTTCAACAGCTATCCGGCAGGCACCGTCGTGGTACTGCATGCGTGCTGCCATAACCCCACCGGCGTCGACCTGACCCCGGCGCAATGGGAACAAGTCGTGGCAACGGTGAAGGCGCGCTCGCTCGTGCCGTTCCTCGACATCGCCTATCAAGGTTTCGGCGAAAACATCGACGCCGATGCAGCCGCCGTGCGCCTGTTCGCCAAGGCTGACATCAACATCTTCGTCTCGTCGTCGTTCTCCAAGTCGTTCTCGCTGTATGGCGAACGCGTGGGCGCGCTGTCGATCATCACGAGCGGCAAGGAAGAAGCCAGCCGCGTGTTGTCGCAACTCAAGCGCGTGATCCGCACCAACTATTCGAACCCGCCTACGCACGGCGGTTCGGTGGTCGCGGCCGTTCTTGCATCGGCGGAACTGCGCGCCACGTGGGAGCAGGAACTCGGCGAAATGCGCGACCGTATCCGCGCCATGCGCAATGGCCTGGTCGAGCAAATCAAGGCCGCGGGCGTCGAACGCGACTTCAGCTTCGTCAACAAGCAACGCGGCATGTTCTCGTACTCGGGACTGACCGCACCGCAGGTCGACCGTCTGCGTGAAGAGTTCGGCATCTACGCTGTAAGCACTGGCCGAATCTGCGTGGCCGCGCTCAATACGCGCAACCTTGAAGTCGTGGCAAACGCTATTGCGACCGTGCTGAAGTAAGCCTGTTCTTCGCGGCATCCGGAACGGCGCTCCTCGTGGGCGCCGTTTTCTTTGCGCCGCCAAATCTACCCGCGCCCGTCGCGGTGAATATCGTGGGTGATAAAGCCTGAATCGTTTTTCGGCATGTCCAGCCAGTCACGATGACCAAGTGTGCCGCGAATGTCGGCCAGGCCACTTTCCCAATGCTCCCGCATCGTCGATAAACCGAACTGGTAATCCTTGTAGTGCCCCTCGAACTCCTTGTGACGATAGATGAGGTGGATCACGTTGTAGCGCTTCGAGCACGCAAGTTCCTCGGCCGCCTTGCACCACGGATCGCTGTTGCGGACGTCTACCGGCACTTTGTCGAGCACTTCCCGTAGGACATTGCGGAAACGCTGCGAACGTTGCATGGTGTCGGTGACGAGTCGTGTCCGGCTGGAAAACTGCACGTCCTTCACGCGCCCCATCACATCCACAATGCTGTCCGGCACCGGACCTTTGGCGCTCCACAAGTCAACCTGGAACGCGAGCGTGTCACGGCGCGGCGTGGCCTGAGCAATCTCATATAGTGGCGTGTTCGACATGAGTCCGCCGTCCCAGAAATATTCCCCGTCGATCTCGACCGCGGCGAAACCCGGCGGCAGGGCGCCCGACGCCATGAAATGCTCCGCACGCAGCTTCATGCGCGTATTGTCGAAATACGCGAAATTCCCCGTCGCGACGTTCACCGCACCTACCGATACACGCGTCTCCCGCGAATTGATACGGTCGAAATCGCAAAGCCCTTCGAGCGTCGCCTTCAATGGCCGCGTGTCGTAGTAACTGGCCGTGGCGGGATCCCCCGCTGCCAGTGGAGACGGTGGCGGAAAGCGCGGGACAAAGAATCCCTTCTGCCCTTCCACTACTGCGCTTGCTGCCTGCATGGCAGTAAAGGCTTTGCGGATCTCATCGGTGGAATTGAAAAATGCGTGTTCGACGAACGCCGGAAGCGGCGGCATGAACGCTGGCTGACAGACCGTCTCCCAGAATTCGAGGAGGCGCGGCACGCGGTCTTGTGGCGCATTCCCGGCAATGATCGCGGTGTTCAACGCACCAATCGAGATCCCCGCGATCCAGTTCGGATGAATTCCCGCTTCGTTCAGGCCTTGATAAACACCGCCCTGATAAGCGCCAAGCGCCCCGCCTCCCTGCAACATCAAAGCGATGGTTTCGTACGGCGGCAACTTGATCGCGTCACCCGACGCCGTGACTTCGGGTAGCTCCGCGATATCGAGCGACGTCGTCTTGTGAGGATCCTTTGTCACCTTCGCTCGTTTCGATCCTGCTCGCACGTCAACACTTTCTCTGCGCTCTGCCATTAAAACTCCTTTGACGCGTAACACGCCGAAGCAACCTTGCCTTTCACTTCGGACAATAAGACCACGCAAAGCCGCGCCGATCAACCTTCTCGACACCTCATACCCCATTCGGCCAGCTATTCGACGCCGCCCGGCCGCCGTACGCTATGAACCGACGATGCCCCTTCACCGCGTGAATCATGAAAACCGATTAAGCTTTAAGACCAGAGCTACCCCACCAAAAACCCGAAACTGGAGATATCGCATATGAACTATCGTCGGCTTGGACGTTCTGGCTTGCAGGTCAGCGAATTGTCAATTGGCTCGTGGGTAACGTACGGCACGCAGGTCGATCACCGCGCTGCACGCGAATCGCTTGCAGCAGCACGCGATCACGGCGTCAATTTCTTCGATAACGCCGAGGTCTATTCGAAAGGTGCATCGGAAGAAATCATGGGCCGCGCGTTGAAGGAGCTTGCCTGGCCGCGTGTGAGTTATGTGGTGTCGACAAAATTTTTCTTCGGTCTTAACGAAGGCACGAACCAGCATCAAACGCTCAATCGCAAATACTTGCATAACGCCATCGATAGTTCGCTTGCGCGCTTGCAACTCGATTACGTCGATCTCGTCTTCTGCCATCGGCCGGATCCGCACACGCCAATCGAGGAAACCGTATGGGCGATGAGCGACATCATCACGCGCGGCAAGGCCTTGTACTGGGGCACGTCCGAGTGGAGCGCCGACGAGATTCGCAGCGCTTACGACATCGCCGAGCGGCATCATCTGCACAAGCCGGTGATGGAACAGCCCGAGTACAACCTGCTGCATCGTAACCGCGTCGAGAAGGAATATGCGCGGCTCTATGAAGACATCGGACTTGGTCTCACAACGTGGAGTCCGCTTGCATCGGGATTGCTCAGCGGCAAGTACCGCGACGGCGTTCCGTCCGACAGCCGCGCGCAACTTCAGGGTTACGAATGGTTGGCGAAAAAGCTGACGGACAAGGGGACAAACAACATTGTCGGGCGCCTCGCTGAAGTCTCAGACCAGCTCGGCTGCTCGCTTGCACAACTGTCCCTCGCGTGGATCTTGTTGAATCCGCATGTCAGCACGGTCATTACCGGGGCGTCGCGCGTCGAACAGATCCACGAAAACATGAAAGCGATCGACGTCGTGAAAAAAATCACGCCTGAGATCAAGGCGCGCATAGAGGAAATCGTCGGCGACGCGTTCGTCTGAGTCACGCCGGGGCGCGTGCTGCGCGTCGGCTACAATGACGACCCCGCCGAGGTATATACGTCCACGCCTCGGCGACTAGTATTCATCTGGCCGGCTCAGCCCCGCTCCTTCCCGTTTCTCGTCTCCGCTCAATCATCGCCATGCTTAGTTATCGACACGCCTTTCACGCAGGCAATCACGCAGACGTGCTGAAACACGCGATCGTCGTGCAATTGCTTCAATACCTTGGCCAGAAGGACAAGGCGTTCTGGTACATCGATACACACGCAGGCGCCGGCGTGTATTCGCTCGCTGATGGATACGCCACCAAAACGGGAGAATACGAAACCGGTATAGCCAAGCTTTGGGGCAAACGCGACCTGCCCGGTTTGCTCAAGGATTACGTCAAGGAAGTCAAAGCGCTCAACGCAGACGGTACGCTGCAGTTTTATCCCGGTTCGCCCTATCTGGCGTATCGGACCATGCGCGAGCAGGACCGGATGCGCTTGTTCGAACTCCATTCCACTGAGATTGATGTGCTGCGCCACAATTTCCGTGATGCCGGCCGCCGCGCCATGCTTTTCGAAGGCGATGGTTTCGAGGGCATTATCAAGCTCTTGCCGCCACCGCCCCGGCGCGCGCTGGTGCTGATCGACCCGTCGTACGAGGACAAGCGCGACTACGCGCGCACGTTGAATTGCCTAGAGGAAAGCTTGAAACGGTTCGCGAACGGAACTTATGCGGTTTGGTATCCGCAAGTGACCCGGCTGGAGTCGCAACGCTTCGCCGATCAGCTAAAGCGTGTTCAACCAAAGAACTGGCTGCATGTTTCTTTGACCGTGAGCAAGCCGCCAGTTGACGGTTTCGGCTTGTTTGGCAGCGGCATGTTTGTCGTGAATCCGCCCTACACGCTTGCCGGAGAGCTGAAAGAGGCGCTCCCGTACCTCGTCGAGACACTCGGCCAGGACAGCAAGGCTTCCTTCAAGCTGGAGCATCGAGGCGGTTGAGAAGCACCTCGGCCGTTATTGCAGGGACGTGACGGTGCCCGTCGCCGTGTGCGGATCAGAGGAACGCGCTGGGGTTCTAGGCTTGGACCCGCCGGTTCTGGATATTGTCGCGGGGTCAGTTCCGACCGATGTCGGGGCGGTCGAAGTCGTGGGCTGCGCAGGCGACTGAGACCGCGGTTGTTGAGCGGTCTGCGGTTGGGCGCGCGATGGCTGGGACCGCTGCGGCTGCGCATGGGGTTGAACGCTCGCGGGCATGCCTTGCAGCCCCCCGGAATACCCCGCTGAAGAACGCAACCCATGGATCCCCGCTGAACCCGACCGGGACTGATTGCCGGGCGAAATGGCATAGCCTTGGGGGCCGCTGTATCCGCCTGGCTGCACTTCTATATAAGGCGAAACCACAATCGGCTGCTGCCCCTGCTGCGCCGACACTTCAGGCAGCGTCGCCAACGGGCGAGCGGGAACCATGCCCTGTCCGTTCAGCGGCCCAGTTTGCAAGACGGTTCCGCCGGCACCGCTCTGAATACCGGTTTGCGTGTCAAGAATGAGTGGCCGTCCTCCAGCCTGCGCAAACGAGTCCGCTATCATCGCGCTGCAAATCAACGCTGCGCAAAGCGGCGCCCGATATCCCTTCAACTTCGCTTTAAAACTCATGGCGCCCCCGCGTCAAATTTCCGATTGCCCTACTGGTCTCGATTGGAACGTTCATATCATACGAAAGCGCTTTACCTTACCGCGATGGTAAGGCTTAGGCTAGCTTTCTCGAAGTCGAAACTTAAGGAGATTTAATGACGATTCTCAAAAACTTCGGTGGCGCCGCTGCATTTGCCGCGTGCGTTGTCATATCGATGCCGGTTGCGTTTGCACAAGCATCAACACCCGCTGACTCGATGTCAGGCATGGACATGTCGGCAATGAAAGGCAACCCGGCCGATGACGCTACCAAAGCGTTCCAGGCGGCCGACCATTCGATGATGTCGGGCATGTCCGTCATCGAGTACACCGGCAACGCCGACCATGACTTCGTTACGCACATGATTCCGCATCACCAGGGAGCAGTAGCAATGGCCAAAGTCGAGCTGAAATACGGGAAAGATCCGAAGTTGCGGGCATTGGCGAAGGAAATTATCGCTTCACAAGACAAAGAGGTCGCGTTCATGAAGCAATGGCTGGCCGCCCACCCGCAGAACA
>NZ_CAXTGZ010000270.1:0-8002 GCF_964243625.1 uncultured Caballeronia sp. | reverse complement strand
AACGAATTGATGGAAACGTACTTGGCGAAAAACCGTTCGAGCACCGCTCCGAAAAGGAACGCGCTGTTCCCGATGAACTCGGCCTCGCGCACCTCGACGGTGACCCCCAGCCCCCGCGCGAACGCGATCGGCCCCGGCGTCAGCACGCGGCGGATGATCGGCTTGCTCGTGACGGACACGAGACCGTTGAGCATCTTGCGCAAGGTGGCGGTGACCTGCGGATTGTCGGGCCGCTCTGCGTAGAGCCGCAGGATCTCGCGCAGGGCGGAGGCACCTTCTTCGGCGTTGGTGTCCACGAGGGTCAGGTAGTTCAGCGACAGATGGCTCAAAAGCCGCCATGCAACCGGACCCTCTGCATATGACGGCAAAGGCCGGCTTGGACCGCCTATGCAACGCGCGCTGAGCACGGGCACTTCGAGATCGACGGTAAAGTCGGTCGCCGAATCGCCGAGCGGCATGGTCAGTGCCAAGTCGCGGTTGGTGCATAACACGCTCAGGCCGAGTTGATGGAGCTCGCCGGGATACGGCGCGTCGGTTGTATCGACAAGCGCGATGAAGGTCTCGCTGCCAAGATAGTTGGAGCGCACGCCGCGTTCATTTTGTCGCGATGACGCCAGGCGTTTCTCGCGGCGTACCTGATAGAAAGCACCATTACCCGAGTCGGGAATGCCCATGTCGCGCGCACGGTAAAACGGCTGGAACGGCAATTCAGAGCCTCCGCCCGCGCGATATCCGTTCACGCTCTGAATCTGGTACACCTCGAAGTCCATCGGGCGCGTGCGGTCCACCACCACATGGTGCTCGAACTGCTCGCCAGTCACCGCAATGCGATCGGTGCGGCGCGGAAACAGGTTGATGCACGGCGTGCAGTGCAGCGCGAAATGCGACCTGTCGACAAGTTGTTCGAGTGTCAGATCGGCACGCGAGAGCAAGACGATCAACTCGATCTCATCGCCGCCGCAACGGGCCATGTGCGGCTTGAGTCCATCGATGGAAACGAACATGAAGCGTTGTGCAAACGCGAAATACTCTTGCAGCAAGCGATATCCGGGGAACGACTGGCTGCTGACGGGGAGCAGGGCTTCTTCGTCGGAGAAACCAAGGGGACGAATAGACGAAGCTGGCAACAGCTTGCCTTCGACAACCACGCCGAGCGTCGAGCCAAGCAGCAATTCGTATAAACGCGCCGGCAATCCCTCACCGCCGCGCAAATGAAGCGGGAGGTGATCAAGCGAGATATCGCTGATCTTCTGGTTGTTCAGCGCGCGCAGACGCAGCCGCAGGCCAGCCTTCACGCCGCGCGGCAGCGGCATGTCCACGCCTGCAAGCGTGCCGGTATGTGTGAACAAGCGCGCTTCGACCAGCTCGATTGGCGACATCGTCATTGCATGCGCAGTCCGGAATTCGCAACGCGTGGAACTGTCGCCGTCGAGCCGTCCATGCAAGGCCGTACCGCGCGGAACCAGGACGCCCTCGGCGAGCGACGGATGCGTCATGTCCGGTTGAATCTCCACGATTGCCATGGCCGGCGTCGGCGCGAGATAGTGCGGATAGACAAGCTCTGCAAGATGCTGCGTGAAGCGTGGAAACTCGGCGTCGATCTTCATCTGCACGCGCGCCGAGAGGAAGCTGAAGCCTTCCAGAAGGCGCTCGACGTAAGGATCGGCGCATTCGAAACTTTCGAGCCCGAGCCGTCCTGCGACCTTCGGGAACTCCTTCGCGAACTCCCCGCCCATCTCGCGGACGTGCTGAAGCTCCTGGCTGTAATACTCGATCAGTTTTGGGTTCATGGTCAGGGTGGGTTATGTCGCGAGTTTCAATACGCGCCGGCTTGCTCGGATAAGTTGACCGTCCCGGCTTCGAGGTCGAGTTCGGTACGCAAATAAAGACGTTCGGGGACAGGGTGCGCATGCAGATCCCCCTCCACGATGAACGCTATGGCGTTGTGCTGGCCCGTCGTCTCACCTGACTGCACGGCACGCACGCGCAGCGTGCCGGGGAGAATTCGCGGCTCGAACGCACGGATGGTGTCGGCCATCAGACGCTCGATCTGCACAATGTCCACATTCGACGCACTCTTTCCCGCAAGGTCGGAGAATCCGAAATTGAGCACTGAATCCGCGACATGCGGAAACCGTTCAATGCCCTGCGACGCAGAAATCCCTTGCGCATTCAGGAGCCATCCGAGATCGCGCATCAGGCTCTGCCGCAACGCCCGCGCAGAACTCGCGCGTTGCTCACGTACCTCGCGGGTCGCATCGCGGTCGTGATCGGTCAGGCGTTCGAGCAGCGAGGGCTGGATGCGCCCTGCGTTGCGCGCGATCGTCGGCGGCTTCGTCACGATCACGCTTCCGCGTTAGCGGGGATGTTCCACTTGCTTTCGACCACGCCGCCGAGTGCCGAGCCGGACGTCGGATCTTGCTGCTGGTAGCTCACGTGGAATTTTTCGAAGTTGAGCGTGACGGTCTCGGTGAACCGGTCTTCGCCGTCCGAGCCACCCGTCGAATAGTTGGTGACGAGCACTTTTTCCAGTTCGATGATGTAGTACTCGAGCGGCTTGGTTCCGCCGGCCTTGCGCACGGTCAGCTTGCCGGTCGGATAGTGCTTGCCGGTCGTGCAAGCGGTGACAATGGAAGGCGTCGAGCGGTCGGTATATTTGGTGACCGACAGGTCGTGGACCGCAACCTTGCCGCCGCCACCGCCGGTCCCGAGGTGCATGGTCCCGGACTGGCTCAGGCCCCAGCTCCACGAGAGAATATCGATCTCGTCCTTATGCACCGAATCCAGCGATTCGCCCTTGACTGTACCGAGATCCAAGAAAATATCGACTGCCATGATTTGTGATCCTAAATAGATGATTGCGATTAAACAAACGTTCGGGCCAAGCCCGGTGACTAAAAAGAGTTACGCGGCTTTTGCTGAAGGCAGCTTCGACACCAGACGCAACGAAACCGTCAGACCTTCGAGTTGGTAATGCGGACGCAGGAAGAACTTCGATGTGTAGTAGCCCGGGTTGCCTTCGACCTCTTCCACTACCACTTCGGCTGCAGCGAGCGGCCTGCGTGCCTTCGTCAACTCCGACGAATTCTCGGGGTCTCCATCCACGTATTGAAGGATCCAGTCCTGCAGCCAGCGCTGCATATCGTCCTTCTCCTTGAAGCTGCCCACCTTGTCGCGGGCAATACATTTCAGGTAATGCGCAAAGCGGCTGCAAGCGAACAGGTACGGCAAGCGCGCTGCGAGATTCGCGTTGGCGGTTGCATCCGGATCTTCGTATTCGACCGGCTTGTTCAGCGATTGCGCTCCAATGAACGCAGCAAAATCCGAGTTCTTCTTGTGCACGAGCGGCATGAAACCGTTTTTCGCGAGTTCCGCCTCACGACGATCGCTGATCGCGATCTCCGTCGGGCATTTCATGTCGACGCCGCCGTCATCGGTGGGAAATGCATGAACCGGCAGGTTCTCCACCGCGCCGCCCGACTCGATACCGCGGATTCGCGAGCACCAGCCATACGTCTTGAACGAGCGGTTGATGTTCACCGCCATTGCGTAGGCCGCGTTTGCCCATGCGTATTTCGATGCATCCGCGCCGGCCGTGTCTTCTTCGAAGTCGAACTCCTCGACTGGACTCGTCTTCGCGCCATAAGGCGTGCGCGCAAGGAAGCGCGGCATCGCGAGACCGATGTAGCGCGAATCATCCGAGTCACGCAGCGAACGCCATGCGGCGTGTTCCGGCGTCTGGAAAATCTTGGTCAGGTCGCGTGGGTTGGCAAGCTCCTGCCACGAGTCCATCAGCATCACGGCAGGATCGGCGCCTGCGATAAACGGTGCGTGCGCGGCCGCTGAAATCTTGCCCATCTGCGTCAGGAAATCGACGTCCGGACCACTGTTGTCGAAATAGTAGTCTGCTACCAGTGCGCCGTAAGGTTCGCCGCCGAACTGGCCGTATTCTTCTTCATAGAGCTTCTTGAAGAGCGGGCTTTGATCCCACGCGACGCCCTTGTATTTACGCAACGAGCGATGCAAATCGTTCTTCGAGATATTGAGCACGCGCAGCTTCAGCGTCTCATCGCTTTCCGTGTTGGTCACAAGATAATGCAGGCCGCGCCACGCGCTTTCCAGTTGCTGGAATTGCTCGGTGTGCAGGATCACGTTCACTTGGGCGCTGAGCTTTTCATCGATCTTCGCAATCAGCGATTCAATGGTCGCAAGCGCGTCGTCGGAGACAAGATGCGTGTCTTGCAGCACCTGTTCCGCGAGCGTGCGTACCGCGCTTTCCACGGCTTCCTTGGCTTTGTCGGTGCGTGGCTTGAACGCCTTCTGCAAGAGACGTCCGAACTCGCCGGATGCATCCGTTTCAGTCGCCTGTGCTTCCTGCGTGCTGCTCGTTTGCTGCTGCATGTTGTCGCTGGCATCTGCCATGATTGTTCCTCTTGGCTTGCTGGTTGATAGGATTCAGGCGTGCAGGATCACGCTTGCGGCTTGGGTGCGGAAGCCAGCGCGCTGAGCAGGGCTGGATCTTCCAGCAGCTTGCCGACCAGCTTCTCCGCGTCGGCCTTGCCGTCCATGTAGGTCAACAGGTTCTGCAACTGGCTGCGTGCTTCGAGCAACTTCGCTAGCGGCTCGACCTTGCGTGCAATCGCCGCCGGGGAGAAGTCGTCCATGCTTTCAAACGTCATGTCCACGCCCATCTTGCCGTTTCCCGTCAGCGTGTTCTCGACCTGCATGGCAACGCGTGGCTTCATGGAGCGCAGGCGTTCGTCGAAGTTATCGATGTCGATTTCGAGGAACTTGCGATCCGCCACCGGCTGCAGCGATTCTTCAGGCGTTCCCGAGAGATCCGATAACACGCCCATGACGAAGGGCAGATTCACCTTCTTTTCCGAGCCGTAAACCTCGACGTCGTACTCGATCTGCACGCGCGGCGCACGATTGCGTGCGATGAATTTCTGACTGCTTTCCTTGGCCATCTTCCTGTTCTCCGGTGAATGAATCGAACGAGCTATTCGGGTGCCGACATGCCGGCCGTTCCAACTACGCTGGTCAGTTGAGCCAGCCCTTCGGGTGCAAGGTCTTTCAGCAAGTCGACGAACGACTTGTCGACAAGTCCACGTGCGCGATGCAATAACAGCGGCACTGGACTCGAGGGTTCGTGGCGTGCGTAGTAGTCGCAAAGCCGGTCTAGGGTCGCGATGACGTCGGCGCGGGTGGCGAGCGGGTTCTTTGCCGGCGCAGAGGTGTCGGTTATGACCGATGCTTGCGTGTTTTCGAGCGCGTCCGGTTCCGGTGTTTTGTCGACGCCCAGTTTTTTCAGGCAATCGCCAATGAGCGTTTCACCTCTTCGCAACGGCGTCTTCAACGCAGCGAGGTCCAGCGCTTGCGCCATGCCGACGCGTTCCGTCAGCACGACCTCAATCCGTTCCGCGTACGCCAACGCCGCGCTGAATGCAGCTTTCAGCGATACCGCGCGATGGACCGAGGCTGCTATCGCCGCTTCGATTTCCGCAAGGCTCATCACGGTGCGGGCGGCTGGCAGGGGCATATCGCCGTTGGCATAGAACCATTCGCGCAACGTGAGCGGCACCGTTTGCGATGGAAGCTGCGGCAACAATGGCGTATCGAGCAGTTGTCCAAGCACGCCCGATGTATCCACAAAAGCGGCGAGCGCATTGATGCGTGCCGTCGGGTCGCTGCCGTCGTTCGTGTCGAGTTGCGGATGTACGTCATTCCAATGACGTTCCAGCAGGCCATCCGCGAGCGCGAGTCCATCGGTAAATCCAGCGACACCTTCAATGGCGAGACGCGCCCGCGACAGGAACGCAACCACTCTCAAGTCGCGGCTGCGCGACATCAACTCGACGCACAACGTATTTGCTGCACTCCAGTCGGGCGGCACGGCCGCGACCACGGTCTTGCCATACTCCGCTTCAGGCTTTCCGTTGACCGCTTCTTCCAGCAACCGGAACGATGGGTCGTATTCAAGATCCGCGCCGCAGGCAAGTTCTGCGGAGACGTCTTCGAGCCAGGCGGCCCACTCGATATGCGTGATGAATTCAGGTGTCATGTCGGAACTTCAGAACAGCTCGGTTAGGTAACTTATTCAAGCGTCAATCAACACGTCTCTTACCTAACAAAACATCTTGAAGCGTGGTTTATTCCGAATTTTTTTGCAGGCCGCACATCGAAAATGTTTCTGAATGAAACAGGGGTTCCTGCCGGAGGTCAAAGCAGGTATTTCCGCGCGATGCGGTATCAAACAGCTTTGGCAATTGGCAATGAACATCGGATACCTAACCAATTGATGCAAAAAAAAGCGCGCTTCAAAATCACGCGCACTTTAGATGACCGCAATCTGCTCATTGAGGCGCTGCTTACTGCCCGTCCGCATCGAACTCCGCCTGAATCGCGACATGTACGTCGTCGCCCACAGCCGGATACCATGTCGATAACCCGAATTGAGCGCGGCTGAAGTGACCATCGGCGGAGAAACCGAGGGTTTCCTTTTTCGTCAGCGGGTCTTTGGCATGACCGTTGAACGTGACCGCCAGCGTCACTGGCCGCGTCGTGCCACGAATGGTGAGGTCGCCGGTCAGCTCGCCCTTTTGATCCCCCGTGCGCTTGAACTGCGTACTGACGAAGTGGATGGTCGGGTACGTATCCACGTTCAGCACGTCGTTGCCCTTGATCATCTTGTTAAGAATGGGGACATTTGTGTCCAGGCTGTCTGCATCGATAGTCGCCTCCACCGTGCTTTGTTCCATACCGCCCGCGCTCCAGTTCAGTTGCGCATCGACTTTATCGAAGCGCATCACAAAGCGCGAATACTTGAAGTGGTCCACGTCAAAGCTGACGTTCCAGTGATGCTCGTCGAGCTTGTAGCGCCCCGCTGGAACGCTGGTTTCATTCGGCGACACGGAATGCGTCACCACGCTGAGCGCCGTACAAGCGGGCAACGAGAGCAATCCCGCCACCAGCAGTCCCGCGCGAATTGTGTGAAAGCTCGATAAGAATCTGGACTGCATCATGGTCGTCCTTGTCATGCTACTTGTAGAAAGCGTAGTTCGCGATATACGGAGAACTGCCCGTCTGGTGTTCCGCTGTACACGCGGCCGCGGGCATCAGACCGCCGACGGTATTGATGCGTTGAACATAGCGGATATTGGACAGCGTACCGCTCGCGCCCGCGCTGTGTGTTTCCAGCAGCAACTGCGGGATGCTTTCAGCGGTTGCGCTGGGCGTTTGCGCAAGCACGTGGCCGACTATACGGCTGCCATCGTCGGCTTGCCATGACGGTCCGGCCGCATGCTTGATCACGGCTTGCCCGCTGGTATCGTAAAGCGTTGCAAGCGGACTCTTGAATACCCACGCCAGGTGATGCTGCGCATCGTATTCGCATGAATAGACCTGTACGCCGGAAGCGGTCGTGGACATGACCTGTTCCGCTTGCGGCGGGTCGATGGATGCCGCGGCGAATGCGCTAGAACACGTCGCGATCGCCGACACAAACAACGCGGCTGTACGAATGGAACGACTGGACAGAATTGACATGACATCCCCGCTTGAATGCTTCGACAATGCCGCGCCGGCAGGCACCGGCGTTCCGGTTGCAACAAGACGACGGAGGGAAATGAGCAAGTTGGACATGGGTGGAGCCCGTAAGTGTGGATTAGTTGCAGCCGTTACCGTCTGGTTTCTCCTGGCTGCTTTCGACACAACACCTCAATGTCCAGATCTATTCCATCGGTAGATCAAAGCGCTCAGCCGCCGAAAAGTCCCTGTAAGGACCCTGTCGGCGGCTGGGCGCTGATTATTCAACGAATGGAGCGGAAGGCTTATTCCCTCGCTTTTTTTAGCCCTCGCGAAAGATGAAGCTGTAAGCGTTGAGCGCCGGTACGCCGCCCAGATGCGCATAAAGTACCTTCGATCCCGCCGGAAATTCCCCGCGTTTTACCTTGTCGATCATGCCGTGCATCGCAAACGGCGACGAGCAGTCCATGCGGAT
>NZ_CAXTGZ010000269.1:0-8024 GCF_964243625.1 uncultured Caballeronia sp. | reverse complement strand
TCCTTCGTGTGCGGCTGTTCTTTGCTGATCGGGCGGGGCGTCGTGAAGATCGAGCCGGCGGCCGGCCTTGAGAATCTGGCTGGGTACATCGTGGCCGATCAACCCGGGCAACAAAGCCGATGCCTTAAGCACGGCAGCGAGATCGACACGGGTATCGTAGCCGTCGAGCGCCAGCATGTGCACGAGTTCTTCGGTACAGACGTTGCCGCTCGCGCCTGGCGCATACGGACAGCCGCCAATGCCTCCCAGCGACGCATCGAAACGATCGATACCCGCCTCCAGCGCCGCGAGAGTGTTGGCAAGCGCCATGCCGCGCGTATTGTGAAAGTGCAGCGTCAGTTCGAGCGCGGGAAACACTTTGCGCACGCGCTCGCACAAGGCTTTCACTTGCGACGGATAAGCCATGCCGGTGGTATCGCAAAGGGTCACGCCATGTACGCCGAGCGTGGCGAATTCTTCCGTCCAGCGCAGCACTTCTTCAACGGGAATGTCGCCTTCCATCGGGCATCCCATCGATGTCGACAGCGACACGTTGATGGCAACCGGTGTCGACTTCACCACGCCGATCACCTCGCGCAACTGGGCGAACGACTGCTCGCGGCCCATGCGCAGGTTTGCGCGGTTGTGAGTTTCGCTGACCGACATCACGAGGTTGACTTCATCCACGCCGCACGACAGCGCGCGTTCCGCCCCGCGCACGTTCGGCACGAGCACGGTGTAGACCACGCCTTCGCGCCGCGTGATGCCGTGCATCACGGCTTCGGCGTCGCGCAACGCGGGAATCGCCTTGGGCGACGTGAACGACGTGACTTCGATCTTCGCGAAGCCGCACGTGCTCAGGGCATCGATCAGGGCGATCTTTGCGTCGGTATCGACGAACTGCGTTTCGTTCTGAAAGCCGTCGCGGGTCGCGACTTCCTGGATATACAGGCGTTTATGAATTGTGGTCATGGCAGTGGTTCCTGTTTTCGTGCGATGCCGCTGGTAGCTGAGGCGTGGCATCGCCACGTTTGAGCGCCGCAAGGTCTCGGATGCTCATCATGCCGTCCACACACCAAGTCGAGAATTGCCAATTTTTCCATTACCGTTTCCAAACAAGAAACGGTCCGTGCTTTGGACTCGTGACAGCGACAAACCAAACGGGCTCAGGCGCGAACAACTCATTTTAATCAAGCGTTTTGTTGGAAGACTGCTGTTGTCAATTTCGAGGTGGACGGTCATGGCACGCGGTCGGTAGGGTGTCGGTGCCTCAGTGCCTCAGTGCCTCAGTGCCTCAGTGCCTCGGTGCGCCAAGGCCGGACTGCACATCGGCTTGATTCCGGCTTACATCTTGACCTGCTACCTGAAGGGCTTCAATGTTTATGTGGCCAAAAACCGCATTCGTTTCATCTGCCACTAGCAGCACCGACCGCTCGGCGAACAACCGCTTTTTTGCTATCGATTGGGGCATCCAGACCTCTTTCAGCAGGCACCTTTTCTTCATTGCGCTTACAGCGTGCATTGTCTTCAGCGCGACGTCCGCACGCGCCAGCCTGACATGCACTTACCCGGTGAACGTAAGCAAAGTGCTTGCCGCAGGAACCATTTCGGTCCCGGCGTCGCCTGCTGTGGGGGCCACGGTCAAGACGCTGGCACCGGATGCGTTTCAGATACCGTGCAGGCTTCTTTCGTCTGCGCCCGTCTCGACTTCAGCCGACGAATACGCCATTTTTAAGACGACCGCGTCGCTGGCATCAGGGTTTAGTGATGTCTATGCGACCAACGTCCCAGGCCTGGGTGTTCGCTTTGCGTTCAACGCACCGGCGTGCAATGCGGTTAATGCCACGCTGGACAAAGGAGAGGTCAGGCTGACCTGTCCCGTCAACACGCCGGTCGGTGGACCTTATGTAAATATCGATATCGCAAGTGTCGTCAGTCTCGTGACGACCGGTCCTGTCGCCGCGGGAGCATCGAGCCTTTTAACAATCCCGACCGTCACGATCACCTATCAGCACTCAGACAGTCCTGGCAATAGTTACCAGTTTGGTTCGCTTTATACGGGCACGGCAAGCGGCACGCTCAGCACTGCCACCTGTTCAGTACAGACCGACGCTCCGGTCGTTGCGCTCCCCACCGTATCCGTACGCGGATTTTCAGGCGGCCTGGGAACCACGGCCGGCGCTCAATCGTTCAACCTCAGCTTTGCCTGTGCAACCGGCGCACAAGTTTCCATAGTCATCACCGACGCAGTCGATCCGTCGAACCGTTCGAACGTGCTTAACCTCGCGTCTGAATCGACGGCCAAGGGCGTTGGTGTACAGGTCCTCAGGGACAAGGGCACGCCGGTAAGTTTCGGTCCGGATGCGGCGGGGCCGAATGTGCCGAATCAGTGGTTGATCGGTGCTTCGCCGAACGGCGTGCTCGTGCTGCCTTTAACGGCGCAGTACATTCGTACCGGAAACGTCACGGCCGGATCGATCAAGGCATTGGCTACATTCACGATGTCGTACCAATAGCCGCACGGGCTCAGACCGGTTTGAACGCGGTGCGAAATAGACGTCGCTATCCGGAGCTGGTCGCAGAGCAGTAGTGGGCGGCTATAAACCGCAGGCGATTGCCTGAGCGCTTTATCGGACGTCGATTCAGTTTGCGCACGCGTACATCTCGCCGCTCCGGCAAAGATGGACAGGCTTGCCGGGGGATAGCCTGCAGGCCAACGACTTCGCCGTGGCCTGGTTATAGTGATCGAATCAATGTTCCGGCCGGGATCGAAGTTAGCTTTTTTTCCGGTCGATCCTATCAAGATTCATGAGACCGGACTAAGTGCTGCGGCGATAACTCCGGTCGGCAAAGGAGATCTTTTCCCGATGTCCAATCTCGTCCTCGACAACCCGTTCCTCGAATACCTCGATGCCCGGCATGTAGGCTGGAAGGAAGGCTACGCCGAATTTCGCATGCCGATCCAGCCGAAGCACCTGAACCGGCGCGGTGTGTTGCAGGGCGGGGTGGTGGCGACGCTGCTCGATGCCGCCTGCGGTTATTCCGGCTTGTATGCACCCGAGGACGAACCTGCCAGGCACGGCTTCACGTTGTCGCTGACGGTCAATTATCTGGATACAGGGCTGGGTGAAAGCGTTACAGCGAAGGGCTTTATCGAAAGACAGGGCCGCAGCATTTTCTTCTCACGCGGCGAGGCGTGGGTGGACGACAAGATCCTGATCGCGAGCGCGCAAGGGACGTTCAAATCAGCAGGACTCAAAAAAGGCTGAGGGAGCGCCGTCAGACGGCGCTCCCGATGCTTATGCAGCCGGCTTCAATATGACCTTGGTCCAGCCGTTGCCGCTTCGTCGAAGTGCTTGTACGCTTCGGGCGCCTCGTCGAGCGGCAATTCGTGCGAGATGATCGGGACTTCCTGGCCCTTGCAACTGCATTGATAACCCACGCATTCGCAGCCCCGGTCAGCGCCTTCACCACCGGTCAGCTCCAGCATCTGGTCGACGGCGGAACCATCGCTGTCATCGATACCGATGACTGGCGTACATCGAACTCCTGCAGATTGCGAGGAGACGGCAAAGGGCGGCATGGTGTTCGTGTCGCCTGGGTCCTACCACTATGACGCGATCGTTCTAGGAGTCCGGTTTATGGTCGCATCTACTCAAAGGGAACCCATCAATCCAACAAACAGCCAAGGCCAGTCCTTTATCCGGGAGTCATCGAATGTCGAGAACGTTGGAAGCCGCGCCTCCTGAAGTCGATCTGAAAACGCTGCGCAAAGTGATTCTCGCGGCATCGATCGGCAACTTCGTCGAATGGTTCGATTTCGCCGCGTACGGCTTTCTCGCGACCATCCTCACGCGCGAGTTTTTTCCGAGCGGAGACCCCGCTGTCGGATTGCTCAAGACCTTTGCCGTGTTCGCCGTGGCGTTTGCGTTCAGGCCGCTCGGCGGAATTGTGTTCGGCGTGATCGGCGACCGGATCGGCCGCAAGCGCACGCTGGCGCTGACTATTTTGCTGATGGCGGGCGCGACGACATTGATCGGTTTATTGCCGACTTACGCCGCCGTCGGCGCATTCGCGCCGCTGCTCTTGACGGTGATCCGCTGCGTGCAGGGCTTCTCGGCGGGCGGCGAATACGCCGGTGCGTGCGCCTACGTGATGGAACACGCGCCGCAGCACAAGCGTGCGCGATATGGCAGTTTCGTGCCGGTCTCGACGTTTTCTTCTTTCGCGGTCGCCGCGGTCGTGGCCTACGCGCTCGATGCCTCCCTGTCCGCCGATGCCATGAGTTCGTGGGGCTGGCGCGTACCATTCCTGGCGGCCGCGCCGATCGGCTTGATCGGGCTTTATCTGCGGATGAATCTCAACGAAACGCCGGCGTTCCGTGCGCTCGAGGGCGAGCACGCCGTGGCGCACGCGCCATTACGCGATACGCTGCGCACGCAGGCGGCAGGCATCCTGAAGCTGGGCGCGTTCATCTCCGTGACGGCGTTGTCGTTTTATATGTTCACGACGTACTTCGCGACTTACCTGCAGGTCGCCGGCCATCTGAATCGCGCGACATCCTTGCTGATTACCGTGATTGCGCTGTTTTTCGCGGCTGCGCTGTGCCCGCTCGCAGGTTTGTATTCAGACTTCGTTGGACGCAGGAAAACCGTGCTGACGACGTGCGTGATTTTGATCGCGACCGTATATCCATCGTTTTCGCTTGGCAGTTCAGGGCAGTTCCTGCCGTCGGTGCTGGGGGTAGGACTGCTGGCGATCGGCGCAGTGTTGTCGGGCGTGGTGACCGCACCTTTGTTGTCCGAAATATTCCCGACGCGCACACGCTACACCGCTTCAGCCATCACCTATAACCTCGCTTACACGATCTTCGGCGGCACCGCGCCGCTCGTCGCCACGTGGCTGATCACGACGACCGGCAACAACATGTCGCCGGCGCTGTACCTGATCGTTATTTCGGTGATGGGCCTGATTGGCGGGATGATGTTGCCGGAGACGTCGAAGGTATCGTTGCACGGAGGGCAACCGGCTTCGTCCAGTGCGAGCCCGGCAGCCCTCAAAGCCGTGGCGTAAGAAGTTTATTGCTGGACTTGCCCTGCGGCCGCGATCACGCGATGCACGAAGCGCAGCTTTTCGACCACCGGCGGCGCGAGCGCGAACGGGTAAGCGTCGGGCATGCCGAGACTGCGATTCAGGCTGTTTAGCGCATAGGTGAGCGGAAACCACTGGTGCATCAGGTGGTCGAAGGTCGCTTCGCCGACGGGCGGCTGCGCCACGAGCGTGGGATCGAGCGTGTTCAATGGCGCGAGGGCTACGCCGCAGGCGCGGGCGGTATCGATGGTGTCGAAGATGTGCAGGTAATGTGCCCATGTCTCCGCCCAGTCTTCCCACGCGTGCGTGGTCGCGTAGCCGCTCACGAACGACTTGTTCCAGTCCGGCGGCGGACCTTCCTTGTAGTGGCGCGCGAGCGCTCCGCTGTAACTCGCGCGTTCGTCGCCGAACAGCATCCGGAAACTGTCGATCCACGGCGTATCCGCGATCAGCCGGTCGAAATAGTAGTGGCCAATCTCGTGCCGGAAATGCCCCAGCAAGGTACGGTAGGGTTCGCCCATCGCGAGGCGGGCGCGTTCGCGCTGGGCGTCGTCGGCTTCGGCAATGTTCATCGTGATCAGGCCGTTGTCGTGGCCCGTGAGCACGCGTTTGCCCCGGCCATCCTCCATGAATTCGAACTGCAGCCCCGTCTTCGGATTGTCCTGGCGGGAGTCCACGCGAAGTCCGAGCGCGCCGAGCGTATAGAGCAGGCGCCGCTTTGCCGCTTCCAGCCGGAACCAGTAGTAGCGACGATTGGGCACGCCGAGGTTCGGAATGGTGTGGGTCAGGCGGCATGCGTGGCAGAGGGGATCGCGTGAATCGGCCGGCACCATCCAGTTGCAGACTTTTTCGACGGCGTAGTTGTGACACGGCTTGTACAGGCCCGCGTCGCCGCGTTCGGGGTGGCGGCTGCGCCAGAGGCCGTCGCCCGCGTCTTCGAACGCGCTGATTTCAGCGAGTTCGGGAATGAAACCCAGCAGGGACTCGCAGCGTTCGCAGCGGAAGTTCTCGAAGAACACCAACTGATTGCAGTGATTGCAATGGAAAGTTTTCATGAGCCCGGAGGTCGGAGTGCGCGCGATGTGCGTGACACAAGTCCCGGTCAAGCCTGGAACATGCGCAAAATGTGGCGGTTCGGCGAGCGTACACCTTATTGCGCAGCAACCTGCATGCCGCTAGTTCAGGCGCGCGGTGAGATACGCCGTCGCGGCGGTCTTGTATTCGTCGATGAGAAGACGCCGTTCCTTCGGTTTCGCGGCCATGTAGAGCGGCGGAAGACCCTTCACGATCTGCAGAAGCACCTCGGCGACGCGCAGCGCGTCGGCCGGCGCCAGGTCTGTGCGCCGGTGCGCGAACAGTTCCGCGAAGCGTTGCCGCAGGCGGCTGCGGTCGTCGTCGCTGCGATTGGTGGGTGTGGACGCCGCCGATAACGCCAGATAAGCCGGATGGTCGCCGATAAACCCTGTCATCAGGTCGATCAGCCGCCCGGCGAGCTCGGGCGTGCTGGCGGTGCGTGCATGCTCGGCGAGCGCGCTCCAGCGTTCGTCCATGAGCGCGCCATACTCGGTGCGCAGCGCGATGGCGAGCGCGTCCTTGTTCGGGAAATACTGGTAGACCGCACCAATCGATACCCCCGCGCGTGCGGCGATCTCGGTCATGGTGGCGGCTTCGAGGCCGCGTTCGGCGATGACGGTGCCGGCGGCCGCGAGCATGTCCTGCATGCGCTTCTCGGCGCGTTCTTGCTGGGGAATGCGTCGCATGGTTGAACGTCGGGGTCAGGGAGCGCTCAAGGTTACACGGAAAGCGCGCCTATCAGTCAGTCGCCGCCTTGATGCTGCTTGCTGCAGCAGGCGCGGGCGTTGAACCCATCTCCCATCCCCCGCCCAGCGCAAGAAACAAATTCACCTGATCGATCGCCACTTGCCCCTCGGCCGCCGACAACTGCGCGTTCGTCGATGTCAGCACGCGAGTCGCATCCAGATCGGCGATAAACGATTCGCGCCCGGCGAGGAAAAACCGGTGCGTCTGGTCAGCGGATTCAGCCGCCGATTTCTGCGCGGCCCGCAGCGCGTCGGCGCGGGTGTAATCGGCGGAATACGTCGCGAGACTCGACTGCGTCTCGCGCAACGCCTTGAGCACGACACCATCGAACTGGGCGAGCGCAGCGTCGGCGCCATATTGCGCTTCGTGAATCCGGCCGCGTGCGCCATTCACCGGGAACGTCCAGCTGATCAGCGGACCAAAGCCCCAGCGCGCGGTCGGTTGCGTGCCGAGGTCTTCCAGCACGCCGGTCAAACCGGCAGACGCGCCGATGCTCACCGTCGGATACAACGCGCCCGTCGCGACTCCAATGCGCGCGGTCGATGCCGCCAGCCTTCGCTCCGCTTGCCGTACATCGGGGCGGCGGCGCAGCAGGGCGGCGCCATCGCCGACGGGCAGGGGTTGTGCGATCGTCGGCGTCTTGTTGCAGGCGTACACGGCCTTGGGCAGGTCTTCCGGCGAACGCGCCAGCAGCGCCGCCAGTTGATATTGCGCGATCTTGCGGCGCGCGGTGTACACCGGGATATTCGCGCTGAGCGTGGCGACCTGCGTCTGGCCGGCGGTCACATCGGGCGCGTTGCCGCGTCCAGCCTGCTGCAACCTGCGCGATACCGATACCCGCTGGCGCTGCAACGCCAGCGACCTTTGCGCAATCACGAGTTCTTCGGCCGCCGAGCAATTCTGTACATAAGCGCGCACGACGTCGGCCACGACCGAGATCCGCGCGAGATCGGCAGCGGCCTGGGTTGCATCGCTGTCTGCTTGCGCCGCTTCAACGCCGCGGCGCAGCGTGCCGAAAAGATCGAGTTCGTACGAAATGTTGATGCCGACATCACCTTCGTTCGCGACCGGGATCTTTTCGAAGATGAGGTACTGTTCGGCGGATTCCTGCGCGCGTTTAAACGCCGCCGAAG
>NZ_CAXTGZ010000268.1:0-8024 GCF_964243625.1 uncultured Caballeronia sp. | reverse complement strand
AAGCGGCCGCTGCTGCGGCATCCCTCGAAGAACAGACGCGCAAGCTGAAGGACGTGGTCGGCCACTGGCAAGTCAGCGGCGACACGGCTCAGCAAGGCCGCGTCGAGCCGTCGGTTGCAGCGTCAGCACACGCAAGACGCCCCATTACGCCGATAAAAGTTGCTTCGCGGCCTAACGTCGCGGCCAATCGCGCCGTTAATAAGATTAACGAGAAGATGGTTGCAGCGACTCAGGCCTCCCAAGACGCCGCCCCCGCAGCAAAAGCTCCGAAGCTCGCTGCAGTCGCAGCCGGCGACTGGGAAACCTTCTAAGGCAGTGGCAGAAGATCATGCAGGCTCACCGCACGTTCCAGAAGAACAAAGGCTAGATGATGGCAACGCGCTCACCCGTCGATACACCCCGCGACCGGACCCGCAACGGTTCGGAAGTGGAACGCGACTTCGAATTCACCGGTGCCGATTTCGGCCGCATTCGCGACCTGATTCATCGTCGCGCGGGGATTTCGCTGTCCGAGCATAAACGCGACATGGCCTACAGCCGTCTCGCGCGACGTCTGCGCGCGTGCAACATCGATACGTTTCGTCTTTACCTCGACCGCCTCGAAGCGCAGCCGGACAGCGCCGAGTGGGAAGCGTTCACCAACGCGCTGACCACGAACCTGACCGCGTTCTTCCGCGAATCGCATCACTTTCCGATTCTCGCCACGTTTGCGAAGAGCCGGCCGCAGCCGTTTTCTGTGTGGTGCTCGGCGGCATCGACGGGCGAGGAGCCGTATTCCATCGCCATGACGCTGATGGAAACGCTTGGCGACTCGGCCGCGCGCCAATGCACGGTGATCGCGACAGATATTGACAGCCAGGTGTTGCAGAAGGCGGACGCGGGCGTCTATTCGCTCGATTCGGTGAAGACGCTCGGCAATGACCGGCTCAAGCGCTTCTTCCTGAAAGGCACGGGCGCGCACGCCGGCATGGTCAAGATCCGCCCGGAAGTGCGGGCGATGGTGAAGTTCGAGCAACTGAACCTGACGGATTCGAAATATGCGCTGCCGGGCCAGTTCGACGCGATCTTCTGCCGCAACGTGATGATCTATTTCGATAAACCCACGCAAGCGCAAGTTCTGGCGCGCTTCGAGCCGCTGATGAAAAGCGGCGGTCTGCTGTTCGCCGGGCATTCGGAAAACTTCACGTATGTGACGCAGGCGTTCAAGCTGCGCGGCCAGACGGTGTACGCGTTATCGCGTGATTCCGTTGCTGGAACCGCCAAGAAGAAGGCGCTCGCCGGAGAACCGGCATGAGCGCATTGCCGATCGCGACGAACCTGTATTTCGACAACCACTTCAAGCTCCCGGGCGTGAAGCTGTTGCCGAACGAGTTCTACATGACGGGCGAGAACATGGTGCTCGTCACGGTGCTCGGTTCGTGCGTGGCGGCGTGCATTACTGACCGGACGGCGGGCATTGGCGGCATGAACCATTTCATGCTGCCCGACGACGGCGCGGACGCATCGCAGTCCAGTTCGGATTCCATGCGATACGGCGCGTACGCCATGGAAGTGCTGATCAACGAGATGATCAAGCGCGGCGGCCGGCGCGAGCGCTTCGAAGCCAAGGTATTCGGCGGCGGCGCGGTGCTGGCGGGTATGACGACAATCAATATCGGCGATAGAAATTCCGAGTTCGTTCGCCGCTATCTCGCGCTGGAAAAGATTCGCATCGTGGCTGAGGACTTGCAGGGCATGTATCCGCGCAAGGTCGCGTTCATGCCGCGAACCGGCCAGGCGATGGTCAAGAAACTGATCACGCAGCAAGACCCGAGCGTGGTCGAACGCGAACAGGCGCTGGTGCGGCAAACGCCCGAAGCGCGCAGCGAACGGCTGGCCAAGGCGCGTGCGCGCGTCGAACTTTTCAGCCAGCCGAAAGCCAGGACAACCGATAAACCCCGCATCGAACTATTCGGTGCCGCAGCGGGCCTGCAGCGAACCGTCCGCATGAAGACGGTGGAGGAAGCATGACAACGGCCCGGAGCACGGAACCGAAGATCAGCGTTTTGTGCGTCGATGATTCGGCGCTCGTGCGCAGCCTGATGACCGAGATCATCAATTCGCAGCCCGACATGCACGTGTGCGCGACCGCGCCCGATCCGCTTGTCGCACGCGATCTGATCAAGCAGCACAACCCCGACGTGCTCACGCTCGACGTGGAAATGCCGCGCATGGACGGCCTCGATTTCCTGGAAAAGCTGATGCGGTTGCGGCCGATGCCGGTGGTGATGGTGTCATCGCTCACGGAACGCGGCTCGGAAATCACGCTGCGCGCGCTTGAACTCGGCGCGGTGGATTTCGTGACGAAACCGCGCGTGGGCATCCGCGACGGCATGCTCGAATACTCGGAGAAGCTCGCCGACAAGATCCGCGCCGCTGCGCGCGCTCGTGTCAGGCAAACGCCTCATGTCGTGCATGCGGCGGCGGGTTCAAGCGGTTCGGTCACGGCGTCGAAACCCACGCCGAACCTGAACAACCCGCTGGTGAGCACGGAAAAGCTGATCATTGTCGGGGCATCGACGGGCGGCACTGAAGCTATCCGCGAACTCCTGGTTCCGCTTCCGCCCGACGCACCCGGCGTGATGATCGCGCAGCACATGCCGCCGGGCTTCACCAAGTCGTTCGCGCAACGTCTGAACGGCCTGTGCCGGATCGCGGTGAAAGAAGCCGAGCACGGCGAACGTGTACTGCCGGGCCACGCGTATATCGCGCCTGGCGACGCTCACCTCGTGCTGGCGAGAAGCGGTGCGAACTATGTCGCGCATCTCTCCGACGCGCCGCCGGTCAACCGGCATCGGCCATCGGTGGATGTGCTGTTCCGTTCCGCCGCGCAGCACGCGGGCAAGAACGCGCTCGGCGTGATCCTGACCGGCATGGGCCGCGACGGCGCGCAAGGCATGCTGGAAATGCAACAAGCCGGCGCGTACACATTTGCGCAGGACGAAGCGAGCTGCGTGGTGTTCGGCATGCCGCGCGAAGCCATTGCAACCGGCGGCGTGAGCGAGATCGCGCCGTTGTCGGAAATGACCCGGCGCGTGATGGCGCGCCTCAATTCCATGGGCGAGCGCGCACAACGCGTCTGACCTTCCTCGCGAGCATACGAATTCGAATACCCACGCGGCGTGCGCGCCGCCTGAAGAAACAACGGGAATACAAGGAGCAGTGAAGATGGACAAGAACATGAAGATTTTGGTCGTCGATGACTTCCCGACGATGCGCCGTATCGTCAGAAACCTGCTGAAGGAACTAGGTTTCTCGAACGTCGATGAAGCCGAGGACGGCGCAGCCGGCCTTGCGCGTCTGCGTGGCGGCGGTTTCGAGTTCGTCATTTCCGACTGGAACATGCCGAACCTCGACGGTCTGGAAATGCTCAAGCAGATTCGCGCCGATGCCGCCCTCTCGCACTTGCCCGTGCTGATGGTGACGGCGGAATCGAAGAAGGAAAACATCATTGCCGCAGCGCAGGCTGGCGCGAGCGGTTACGTGGTCAAGCCGTTCACGGCCGCGACCCTCGACGAGAAGCTCACGAAGATTCTCGAAAAGATGGCCAAGGCCGGGAGCTGAGATCGTGAATGAAATGACGACGCAGGAAGCGCTGACGGCGATCGAGCAGGACGGGGATGCATCGAGCGATCGCATTTTGGCGCGCATTGGCCAGTTGACGCGCACGCTGCGCGATTCCATGCGCGAGCTCGGCCTCGACAAACAGGTTGAAGCCGCCGCCGAAATGGTGCCGGATGCCCGCGACCGCTTGAAATACGTCGCGACGATGACAGAACAGGCCGCCGATCGCGCGCTGAACGCCATCGAACTCGCGAAACCGATTCAGGAAACCATGCAGCGCGACGCCCAGGCGCTCGATGCCCGTTGGGAAGCATGGTACGGCGCGGCGCAGGACAAGTCCGACGTCAAGACGCTGCTCGCCGATACCCGCGGTTTCCTGCAGCAAGTGCCCGTGCACACGGTCGCGACCAACGCGCAGTTGCTCGAAATCATGCTCGCGCAGGATTTCCAGGATCTGACCGGCCAGGTGATCAAGAAAATCACCGACGTGGTGTACGTGATCGAGCAGCAGTTGCTCACCGTGCTGCTGGAAAACATTGCGCCGGAACGGCGTGAACAGTTTGCGGCGCAGGCGGCGGCGCTCGCGGCATCGAATACGACCAGCACGCCGGAGACGCTGCTCAACGGGCCGCAAATCAATCCCGAGGGACGCACCGACGTCGTTCAGGACCAGACGCAAGTCGATGACCTGCTCGCCAGCCTGGGCTTCTGACGCCATGCTGATCTGACGCGCGCGGAAGGTAGCTACCAACCGTGCGCGTCAAAACGACATCTATTTCAGCCATCCCGGCGCATTTAGCGTTGCAACATATGTTCACTTTCCCGAGTTCGACGCATTCGGCTGGCATACTTACGTCTCGACGAACGACGCGCACTCGCGCAGCGTTTCAGACGGCAAGATATTGCATGGCTTGAAATAATCGGAACGGAGAAGCGAAGTGGACACTTCGATCATTTCATTCGGCTTTCGGCGCGCTCGCGCGCTGGTTAGTCTCGCAGCAGGATTGATGGTTAGCTTGGCTGCCGTAACGCCCGCTCATGCGGTTCTGGGCGGTGCGCCCATGACGGCGCCAGCCGGCGCTACGGTCAGCAATTCGGTATCGCACGCAGCGGCAGTTGCGGGTTCGGCAGCATCGGCGAGTTCCGCCAGCGCCTTTACCGTGCGCACGACAACGCTTGCCGTCGGCACCGTGGTCAATGAATACGTAGGCGCGGACGGCACGGTTTTCGGCATTGCGTGGCAAGGTCCGCGCATTCCTGATTTGCCATCGCTGCTCGGCACTTACTTTCCGCAATACGTCCAGGGCATCCAGAACCAGCGCGCCAACGGCGGCGGCCGTGGACCCGTGAGCGTGGCCGGCAGCGCGCTGGTCGTGCGTTCCGGTGGCCACATGGGCGCATTCGTCGGCCAGGCTTATCTCCCGCAAGCCTTGCCTGCCGGCGTCAGCGCCAGCGACATCCAATAACGGACGGAGACTTTCACTATGCGTCCGATGTACTCATCGTCCCTGTTCTCCTTGAAGTCCGGTTTGTTCCGATGGCTCGCCGTGCTCAGCCTGTCGGTGTTTCTCGCTGCCTGCGGCGGCGGAGGCGGCGACTCCGGCAACAGTTCCGTCAGCAGCGGCGGCAGCTCCGGTAGCGGTGGCAGCAGCGGCAGTGGAGGTTCCAGCAGCGGCACGCCGAACGCACAGCCGATTGCATCGACTGCCTCGAACACGGTGCCGATCACCGTCGGCCCCGGCGCACAGAACTTCGTCAACATTCCGAACGTGACCGTGACCGTTTGTGCGCCCGGCACGAGCGTGTGCCAGACCATCGACAACATCCAGGTCGATACCGGCTCCTACGGCCTGCGCCTTGCCAGCGATGCCGCGGCGCAAATCATCACGAACCTGCCGATCAACCAGTCGACGAGCGGCGGCCAGCTTGCGCAGTGCACGCAATTCGCCGATGGCTTCACATGGGGCACCGTGCGTACTGCCGACGTGAAGATCGGCGGCGAAACGGCGAGCGCCATTCCGGTTCAGGTCGTAGGCGATCTGGCCGATTCGACGGTTCCGGCATCGGGCTGTATCAATGGCAGCAACGAAAGCACGTCGCGGCAACTGGGTGCGAACGGGATTCTTGGCGTGGGTGTATCGGCGACGGATTGCGGTGCTGCCTGCGCGAACGCCGCGACCAGCAACTACTATTCATGTCCGTCGGGCACCAACTGTTCGCAGACCGCCGTGGCAGTGGCCAATCAGGTCGTGAATCCGGTGACGAAATTTGCCGTGAACAACAACGGCGTGATCGTGCAATTGCCGCCGGTGACAAGCTCGGCGGCTTCGGTGACGGGGACACTGGTGTTCGGTATCGGGACGCAGAGCAACAACACGTTGAGCAGCGCGACGTCCTATCGTTCAACGGCATTCGGCAACCTGAGCGGCACGTACAAGGGCGCCTCGGTCACGACCATCGTTGACTCGGGTTCGAACGGGCTGTTCTTCAGCGACTCATCCTTGCCGGCGTGCACGACGACCTTCACGGACTTCTACTGTCCGGTGAACTCGACGGCATTATCGGCGACGGTTATCGGGCTGAACGGGACGTCAGGCACGGTGAACTTCACGGTCGCGAACGCGAAGACGCTCGCTGGCAGCGGCACGAACTACGCGTTGAACGGATTGGCCGGCGCCATCGGCTCGTTCCCGACGCTGTTCGACTTCGGCCTCCCGTTCTTCTTCGGACGCTATGTGTACTTCGGGTTCGGCACCAACGGGAATGCGCCGTTCGTGGCGTTCTGACCTCGCGATCCCTTTAAGTCAAAAGCCCGGCGGATTCTCAGTCCGACGGGCTTTTTCTTTGGCCGCGCTAATACTTATTCCCCCGCCCGAGGTTTCCTCGGCGCCTTCTCCATCACGCGGTCGTAAAGCCATCGCGGCACGACGTGCAACAGCGCGCCAGCCACGCGCATCTGCCACGGAAAGGTGGCAAACCGCGTCTTCTTGCCAATGGCATCCGCCGTCTTCCTTGCGAACACATCGGCTTCCATGAGAAAGGGCATCGGATACGGATTGCGGCGGGTCATCTCCGTGCGGATATACCCCGGCGCGATCGTCACCACCGATACCCCCGCCGGCCGCATCTCCACCCGCAGCGCTTCGAGATACTTCAACGCCGCCGACTTCGATGCACTGTACGCCCCCGATCCCGGCAGTCCGCGCACGCCCGCCACACTTGCGATACCGACAAGCGTGCCGCGCCGCTCGGCAACCATCCGCGCGACGAACGGTTCGAACGTCGCGATCATGCCGAAGTAGTTGGTATCCATCACTTCGCGAAACGCCTCGAGGTCGCCATGACCGGTCAGCGCGCCGCGGCTGATCCCTGCGTTTGCAATGACGATATCGGCGCCGCCATGCAACGCGCAGAAGTGCTCGGCCGCGCGGCCAAGTGCGGCGGCATCGCGGACATCGGCGGGATAAACGGAAATCGATGCAGAGGGAAAGCGCGCGGCAAAAACCGCGAGGGTATCGCCACGACGGGCAACGAGACCCAGGACCGCACCGCGCTTCAAATATTCTTCAGCGAGTGCGAGCCCAATGCCGCTCGACGCGCCGGTGATGAAAACCCTCAGCCGGGCCAGCGTGTCGTTCGTAGCGGCATTCACGTCTTTACATCTTCTTCGCGCGAACCTGATTCACGATGAAATCCATCACCTGGATCGTGCCCGGCAGGCTGTTCGTGGTCGCCGGACCCGTTTCGTACTTGCCCTGGATCGCAATGGTCGGCACGCCGTCGATCTTGTAGGCATCGAGCAGCTTTTTATCGCGTTGCAGATTGCTTTGCGTGGAGAACGAGTTGTACGCATCCATGTACTTCTTCTTGTCCACGCCTTGGGTAGCGAGGAACGTGGCCTGTGCTTCCGGCGTCAGCAGATAGTCCTTCTTCACGTGGATCTCGTTGAACACGGCGGGCGTGAGCTTGTCGGCGAGGCCGAGTGCATCGAGCGCATGGAACATCTTCGAGTGCGGGACGAAGTCGTCGCGGAAGGCAACCGGCACGCGCTTGAACACCACGTCAGGACCTTGCTTCTTGATCCACGCTTCCAGATACGGGTCGAATTCGTTGCAATGCGGGCAGCCGTACCACATGAATTCGATCACCTCGATCTTGCCCTGCGCTTCAACCGGCTGCGCTGCTTGCAGCACGGTGTAGTCGGTGCCCGCGACAGGCGCAGACGGCGATGCATGAGCGGCGCTCATGAAACTCAGGGAGCCGGCAGCGAGGCCGAGGGAAAGAGCGAGGGCGCTGAAGAGTTTTTTCATGGTGACCGAGAATGAGCGTGAGAGGCAAAAGGGGAACACACGACGCTTAAGGGAGGCTTAAGGGGCTAGTCGAAGAGCCCGCCAAGCCGGCTGTCCCCGCACGGACTGCAC
>NZ_CAXTGZ010000267.1:0-8036 GCF_964243625.1 uncultured Caballeronia sp. | reverse complement strand
CGACAAAGAAGCCAAAACGCTCGCTAGGCACAGCAAGATAGCTACCTTTTTCATCTTCAAATCGTCCATGTTTAAGCGTCTGGCGCGGATTGCATCGTGCCGTTTGCACTGGGGAATCGCGTGATATCCATCAGCTGGATCACTGCCGCGGTGTACGCCTGATAGCGAGCCTGAAGTCCGTTGATATTAGAGAACGCAGTCGACGGATGGCCCACGTTTACCGTCGCCGCAACCAGTCCGAATGACCGGCAACTGTAGTAGGGATTTTGCACGCCACGCACGGTTACTGTTTCCCGACGCAGAACCGGCGCCTCATCAGCATTCACAGCTGCGCGCGACCAAGCCCAATAAGTTCCAGCACTGTCAGCGGCGTCAAATTTTTCGACCGACACATCGGCGCGCCATTTTTTCATCACCATCGACAATTGCGTTTCGACGGCGACAAGCGTGGCATTACTACCGCTCTTGTTCGCGGTAACTGCTGCGCGCCGTAACGCGTCAGCAAGTGCTTCATCTACCTGACGACCGCGAAAACGCCAGTAAGCGACGTAGTTGTCCGGCCATGTAAGTTGCAAGAATCCGCGTCCTGACCATGGGAAGTATTTCTGGCCAGTCGCACCACCTTCTTCGATAAGCGAAAACCACTGCGTCTCCTGCATCGCATTGCCGAGGAAGGCCGCTTGACGTAGCGGCGTAGTGATCAAGAATTTGCGCATCGCCTTGTTCAATTCGATGCAATACTTACTGATGTTGACTTTATTCGGCGTTACCTTTTCCGATACCCAATGTCCCGGCACCAACGCGTGGGTTACACGGTCTTTACGAGCGGCCTGATACCGCAGTGCGGTCGCAGGAAACATCCTGGTGAGTTCGTCGGACGTCAACCACCCACACTTTCGGAACTGCCGAATAAACTCCACGGGTGGAAGGTGCCAACATTCATTTGCATCAGGCAGATCACGGTCTTTCGGGATGTCGTCCCAAAACGCCAGCGCTGTGATGTGATTTTCAAGGTCGCTAAATTCTGTATCCGATAATGGCCCGGGTAAAGCTTCGTTCGAAGCCTTCAACCAACCCCATCGCTTGCCGATATCCTGCTTGGTCCACTCGATCGGGAATTTGCAGATAGCCCGAGCCAATTTCTTTGCTACCGCCTTGTCAAGCAGCGCCTCTTTGGCCTCGGCATGCGTGACGCGGCCCTTGCCGGTCAAATCCAGCCATTTCCTGATAGATGGGGAATCACAATGGCTATCAGGCGTGTGGTCGTCATCAATGAGACTCCAGTCAGCCCAGTGAGGAAAGTCGGCATCGCTATAAACGCCGATCGTCGGCTGATTAAGATTTATCCAACCAGTTGCATCAGGGGTCACAACTCTGCGCCAGTGACCAAACTTCACGTCTGAGGGCATCGTCTCCCCAACCGCACGGCCGAAGCGCAGCAATTCAAAGATAAGACTGGGCGACGGCGCCTTGGGTGAGGGATTGGCTGGCGCAGTGGTGCCGTCCCTATACATTTTGTTCAAGCGGCTTGCTTCGCCATACAACTCGTACTCATAGTTAGTTGCCGAAGGTAAAGCTTCGCCCAACTGAACGATGCGTCCATCAGCTTCCATCCTGTACGTTGTAAACGTGCAGGTCTTTTCGTAGTGCATCCGAATGAACATATCCGAACCGGTTGTTGCAACAGGCCGTTGGGGTTGCACGGATGGGTGAGGGCCAGGCGGCGGCTCGCTGTCATCCCGACGGTATGGATGCGGCTCCTTCTCGAACACCTTTGTTCCTTTTGGCACTTTGAACCAAATGTCCCCAAAGATCGCGTCCTTACGTCCCTGCTGCGCAACCAAGGGACCGGTCGTTCGCCCCACCAGCTTCTGAAGATTCGCCTCATCACAGACAATCTCGAAATGCATCTGTCCTGACTGACCGTAAATCTGCCCCGCAATGCCAAGCTTGTCCTTCCGATAAACCGGCTTACCAACGGTGATTGCTCCCACCACACTCTGCAAATGCATGTAGATCGAGAAGAACGTAACCTTTGCGCTCTCGCCCTCGCCAATCTCGGTGGTGTGCTTGATCACGACACAGCCATCGTCAGTTCGCACATTGCGATATTGCAGTGCTTCGATTCCCCCGGGCGATGTCTTTCGTACATACACCACCATCCCGTCGGCGATCGCGCGCACCGGTTCGGCCTGCCCATTTAAAGAAGGCGCGATGAGATGCGGTCCACCATGCCATCCCAGGTTGTAGCTGACCGGATAAGCGCCGTTACCCGGTGCGCACTCCTGCATGCCGGCCGCGCATACATCGTGATCGGGCACGAGCGTATTGCCGGCGTCCGCCGAGTCCATTTCATGTCCCGCCTGAGACGGCAGGAACGGTGGGCTTATGATCATCGATTACGTTCCTCTCTCATCACATTGAAAATGGAAACGCGTCGTTCGACTTTCCGGAGGGGAAGGGCGGAAATTGAACGGGCATGGATTGTGGTCCTGGTGTGCCGTGGTCACTGGCATGCACGAGAAACTGGCCATCCGTAAAACCAAGAATGCCCTTCGCGCTGATCTCCAGTTCCGTGCCCCCGCCGTTAAGACGAATCCCCTGATTTGCCTTTAAGTTGATCCAGTCAGTCATGCTCATAATCTCCACGACACGGTTTGCGATGATTTCAATTGCATCGGACTGCGCTTCGATGCGTACGTTGCCGGACGCAGCGATCAGCTTGATACCGAGTTTGTGCACGAACAGGGAGAACTGATTCCTCGCGCTCGCAAAGAACGAGTTGCCCGTCGCGACGCCGACGTTGCCACCCGTCGTAATTGCCAGATGTTCGTCGCTCGCCAGATGGGTACTGCCCGCCGTTGAAGTCTGGATTCCCGTGGGACTTGCCAGCGTCAATTGGGGGGACGCGATTTCCGGAAAGGCGTTGTCGTCGGTCTTCGTGCCGCCTCGAATGGCGTTGTTTTGAGTTTTGATAGCCTTCGCCACGTCGCTCTGGTCAGCGCCGGTGTCCTGCGCCTTACATTGCTGCGCCAACTCGGCAAGACTTTCGTGAAGATCGCGCGCCTGCGTCAGGCGCTGCAATGTCTCTCCCAAGTCCTTCGCATGGGACTGTGCATTCTTGCGCGCTTCTGTCGTGAGCAGCATTCCCTGTGCGGCCCGTACCACGCCATGTGCGTCCGTGCGCAACTCGAACCCTTCGCCACGCGCGTCCTGTCGTCCCGTGTTACCCGGAACCCGCGTGATGCTGCCAAGGTTCAACTGCGACAGCGCGTGGTCGCTCGACAGCTGCGTCTGAATTTTGCCTTCGGTGTCGTCCATCAGCAGGTGATTGGCGCGTCCTCCGCCCAGCTCGCGACTGCGGAAACCCGACAACGCCTGGTTGTCCGGCAGCTTCCAGTTAGGCGACTGGAATTCGTTGACCACTCGTCCGGTCACGATTGGCAAATCGGGGTCGCCCCTCAGGTGATCGACAATGACTTCCTGTCCGATACGCGGCAAATGAATTGCACCGAACTGGTTACCTTGCCAAGGCGACGAAACCCTCATCCAGCAGCTTGATCGTTCGTTCGTTTGTCCTAGCCGGTCCCAGAAGTACTGAACCTTGATCCGCCCGTAGGCATCGGTCCAGATTTCCTGATTGTCGGGGCCAACGACAATGGCGGTCTCCGGGCCGTGCGTGCGCGGCTTCGGGATAGTGCGCTGCGGTCGGAACACTTCGCTACTCGGCTGGATGACGAACTTCGTCTCGCATCGATACCGTTGACTGTTCCCCGGCGACCCGCCGGGCAAGGATTCCTCACCGACATTTTCTATGTCGAGCGTGCTGGAAACCACAAGGTATTCCCGATTTGAGTTCGCTTGCGGAGCGTGGGTTAGGTTGAACGTCTGACCCGTCACCAGACCCCGCATATTGCCGATTCCGTTCGCTCGAAGGCCCGGGCATCGCAGCGCTTGCATACGGACTAGCGACAGAAACTTCGCCTCGTCTCGCGGCTGGTTATGCTCGCCCGACAGGCCCGTTGCGCCGGCTTGCGGCTGCGCATAGTCGCCCCATTCATAGATTTCAGTCCCAGCGAACGCGGTATCGCGGGGATCCTGGCGGTCTGAAGTCAGGTCCGCGCGTGGCCATGTGTAGTCGTAGTCAACGCTCGTTACGCCGCCAGTCGTCAACGTGCTTGTCACACTCAACGAGTGAATGTGCTCTTCGTCAATACGCTTGCCTGTCGGCGCTTCATAGCGGATCGTACTGTATGCGTCGCCATGTGGTTTATGCGCCCCGATCGAGTCGCAGAGCACGAGGCGGTGCTTGCCATCGCCGTGATCGAACCAGAAGTAAATGCCCCATTCCTGCCACAGCCGCGCGAGAAAGACGAAGTCACTTTCCCAATGCTGACGCTGGATATCGCGCTTCGGATATTGCTCGATAAATCGCTTTTCAACGGGGAAGGAGTATTCACCCAGGACCGCGTCCGAGATTTCGACTACTGACATGTCCTGGAACAGCCGGCTGTCCTGATTGTTGGTGGCAAGCCACAGCCAGGGAACGATCGTCAGTCCGTAGACGATTGTCCTTCCTTCTTCGCGCAAAATCCGGGCGCTGGAGACAAGGCCGGAGATTTCACGCGTGCCCGCGCCGATGTTTGACGCGCCCGAGTTACCCATCATCCCGGCGACGAACTGTCCGTTGCCTTCCAACTCGATGAGACAGGTGATTTCGGTGCCGATCAATGTATCGAGGCTGATGTTGGCCGCGAGGCTCGGAGAGAACGCCAGCGAATCGGGCGTCTTAAGTTCGAGCGTGTATTTGAACAGCTCGCTAAGGGCTTCCGCGCCGGACATGCGAACAGGGGTCAGGATCGGTTGGTCGCGGAAAATGGGCAACGCGGCGCCGCGTACCGCGAGTGTGCGAGATTGATTTACGTCGAACATGAAGTCTCCAGAGCTCGTTTAGGCAGGAATCAACATTGCGCCGCAAGTGGTCTTGTCGCGGATGTACGCCACGCGTACGCCACGATGAAGAAATTTCCCCGTCGCAATGATTGGATATGAGCCACCGCATTTTGGGCAACTCACAAGGTGTCCATCCAGCGCCACTGCGATACCCATGTGCTTCATGTCCGGCGATGCTTCGACGATTTCACCGCCGTGATCCGTCTTGTCACCCAAACGCGCCATTTCCCGTCCGTCTGCATCTTTCATCGCATGGTTTTCCACATTGATTTATTAACCTGACTGCCTTGCAATCTGACGATATCGTTAGCCACGCACGCCCCACAGTTCCAGCTTCAACGACGGAAACTCGCCCGCCACGTGCAGCGCCAACCCACCGTGCCGCGCGACCTCATCCCACAGGGGGCCGGTTCGCGTGAACTCGTAATAGACATATCCGGCGTTGAACGGAATCTGCCTCGGCGGAACCGACAGCGCTTGCAATGAAATCCCGGGAAGATGAGAGCGCACAAGGTCCGGCAGCCGTTCCGACGGTCCGGCTTTCGCTTGCGCGGCGAACTGCTGCTGCAGCTGGTCAGGCGGCATGTCCGCGCGCACGGCCAGCACAAGCGCGGTGAACCGTTGCATGTCGGTGGGATCGACCACGGCGTTTCGCATGCCGTGCGCGTGTTCATCGAGCGGAATGCTTTGCGCGCTGCGCACGAGCACGGCGTTCAGCAGCCAGTGCGTGTCGTCGATCAAAGGCTTCAGGCAGATGTGTGGCTCGCTATGCTGAAATGGCTTATGCGACTCCAACGGGCGACGCGTTTCCGTACGCACGTAGGTCGACAATTCGCCTGCCATGCTGAGCAACAGCGCATACAGTTCCACCGGCGATGTAGTCGGAACATGTCGCAAATGCTTGAGCAACGGCTCGTATCGATTGAGCGTCTGCAGCAACAGATAGTCAGAGACTTCCGCCGCCATGCCGGCCTGTCCATCGCCACCCGTCAATCGACGCGCGAGCGCATCCGCGCGCAATCGCGTCAGTTCGTGGATCTTCGCGAGCCAGCTGGCCAGCACTTGACTCGCGCCATAGCCACTCACTGGCGGAATCAACGTATCGTCAAGCTCAATGCTTCCATCTGCGCGAATGGTCTTCACACTCGTGAGCGCAAGTCCAATCCAGGCGGACGTCAATTCCTTTTCGGGCACGAGCCGCAAGCGGAGGTTCGACAACTGCACCGTCTTTGGCCCTTGCGCGACCGAATTGGTATCCCGCAACTCCGTATCGAAAGCTGCATACCGCGCCAGCGAGTCCGACTTTTCATCGAAGGTCGTCTCTTCGCCGTTCGGCACGCGGATCGGCACCGCGAGATAAATAAGCTGTTCGAGGTGTTCATGGCGGATCGTCAGCGGCGGCGGGGGCGGCATACTGCCGGGCATGTCGAATGGCGTGCCATCGGCGAACACGCCCGAAGCTGCTTTCAGTATCACCTTACCTAGCGCGAGCGCCTCGCTATCCATGCTGAAGTGGCTAAAGCCAAAGAAAAAGGGCGACAGCGGAGCCGCGCGCTTGTGCGCGAAGCTTTCCAGATACCGTTCCTGCTGTTGAAACAACTGCGGGCGCAGGAACAGCCCCTCACTCCAGACAACCTTGTTATGCCAGCTCATCGAATAATATCCACTACTTGCTTTCTGTCACCTTGATGGCTTTCGCACCAAGGATGATGTTGAGATGCAGCTTGCTGTCGCGCCGATACCAGGCGGCATCGCGCGCCTCGGGCAAGTCATATGTTGTGCGCCATACCGCATTCGGCAGGTCGCGATAAGCGGCAAGCACGCCGATCACATGCGTGGTGGAATCGGGCTTGCGGCGAAATACTTTGCTGTCGCCGGGACGCAGCAGGAACTCGTCGCGGGCATTGATGTCATCTGCGAGCAGTGCCTTGTCCTTCTCCTGCAGCGAGATAAAGTCCTGCGACTTGAACGTCTCGGCATTCCTGAGCTCGTAGACGCGCACGACGATCGGCGCAGCGCGACCTCGATCATCGGGATTGACATCGCTTGCGGCCTTCACCGACATGTCGAGCCTAAGCGGCTCCTTGGGCGTCTTGGGATCGGGATCGCTGCTCGCGCACGCAGCCAGCATGAAGACAAATGTCCATGCGATCAGTGCAGTGACGAGTTTGTACAAACTCATAAGACCTTCAGACTTAAATAGAAAGGGTGGACGCGAAGAAGCGCGCCCACCGAACGCGCCGAAGGGCGACGACTACGGAATGCTTACGCTTCCTTGTTGCCTTTGATGTCGTAGCTGGCCGTCACCGCGCCACCGCTACCGCCTTGCGGGTTCTGCACCACGTATTCCTGCTTGACGCGGGAGAACGACAGGTTGACGCTCTCGCGCATGCCGTTCTCGTCACTGTTGTTGCCCCAAGGCGAGACGCCCGTCACAATCACGTCCGACATGGTGAGCTTCAGGTATTCGAGCGGGTTGCCGCCGGCCTTGCGCACAACCAGCACCGCTTCGTTGATGTGCTTGCCGGTCAGGCAATACTTCATCAAGTTCGGGCTCGCGCGATCCACGAAGTGATCGAACTTCAAATCGTCAACCGATGCCTTGCCCGCACCGCCGCCGCTACCGGCGTGCATGGTGGATTCCTGCGAAATGTTCCAATTCCACTTGAGCACTTCGATTTCGTTCTTGTGCGCGTTGTCCTGCGATTCCCCGTCGATACCGTTGATCTTCAGGAAAATATCTTGTGCCATCTCTTACTCCTTGCTGGTGGTAATGAGCGCCGAATGTCCCTCGACTCCGGCGCACGCGAAACAACTTGGGTCAGGCGGCAACCTTTACGGACGGAAGCTTCGCGACGAGGCGCAGCGAAACAGTCAGGCCTTCGAGTTGGAAGTGCGGACGCAGGAAGAACTTGGCGCCGTAGTAACCCGGGTTGCCTTCAATCTCCTCGACCAGCACTTCTGCTGCCGCGAGCGGACGGCGCGCCTTGGTTTCCTGCGATGAGTTGGCAGGGTCGGCGTCGACATAGTTCATGATCCATTCGTTGAGCCAGCGCTGCATGTCCTCGCGTTCCTTGAACGCG
>NZ_CAXTGZ010000266.1:2884-8039 GCF_964243625.1 uncultured Caballeronia sp. | reverse complement strand
CGATGTCGCCCGGCGCGTGCAGCACGCGCATCAGGCAATGGAGGCGGGCGGCGATCCGCTCGCGGCCGAGCACGCGCTTTTCGATGCCGTCTCCACGCTGCTCGTGCGGCACGCGGGACAGCGCCCGCCGGTCGAGCGCATGCGGCTCGATACGGCGCGCGTCGAATCGATGAAATCGCGTCTCGCGGATGACGTGACCGTACCGTTATCGCTGACTGAACTGGCGCAGACCGTCGGGCTTTCGACCTTCCACGCGGCGCGGCTTTTTACCCGCGAAATGGGCCTCGCGCCACACGCGTGGCGCAACCAGATGCGCCTGAATCGCGCGCTGGAGGCGTTGCGGGCGGGAGCGTCGGTGACGGAAGTCGCGGCAGCCAGCGGCTTCACCGATCAAAGCCATTTTACGCGTCACTTCAAAAAGACGTTCGGCGTGCCGCCGGGACGCTGGCGCTAAAAGCCACGCAAACTTGCGCGGACCGCAAGAACGTACAAGCGCCCATCGCGCAACCCGTCCTATCCTCCTGATTCATGGAGGAAACCTTGAAAACAACGCAACAGGCAGGCAATCTCGCCGAGTTCGGCGCGGGCGCGCGCGACACCATTCCGATGATGGTCGGCGCCGCGCCTTTTGGTGTCATCTACGGCACGCTCGCGGCCACGGGGCCGCTGCACGCGTGGACCGTGCAACTCATGTCGCTGACCGTGTTCGCGGGGTCGGCGCAATTCATCGCGCTGGGTTTGATCGCCGGACACGCGAGTTTCGCGGTGATCTGGGCGACGACGTTTATCGTGAATTTGCGGCACGTCCTGTACTCCGCGACGCTCGCGCCTTATGTGGCGCATCTGCCCGCGCGCTGGCGCTGGACGCTCGGTGCGTTCATGACCGACGAGGTGTTTGCTGTCTCGTACGCGCATTACCAGAAGCGGCCAGCGGGACAAACCGGACCGTACTATTTCCTCGGTTCGGGCGTATCCATGTACGTCAACTGGCAGATCTGGACGGTCATTGGCTTGTTGTTCGGCTCGGCATTTCCCGGTCTGCAGTCGAAAGGACTCGACTTCGCGATGGTCGCCACGTTTATTGCGATCATCGTCCCGCAGTTCGTTGCGCTGCGATTCGTGGCGGCGGCAGTGACAGCCGGCGTGCTGGCGTTTGCATGGAACGGCTGGCCCTACAAGCTCGGCTTGCTGGCGGCGGTCGTGGCGGGCGTGGCGGTGGGCATGGTGTTATCGATGCGCGACGAAAGACGCAACACCGCCGAACTGGAGCGCGCCAAATGAACGATTTCCTGCTCATCATGGGAATGGCGGTCATCACGTATGCCATCCGCTCGGCGGTGTTCGTGTTCGGCGAACGGCTGAGTTTTCCACCCTTGGTACGGACTGCGCTCAGCTTTGTGCCGGTGACGGTGCTCACGGCGATTATCGTGCCGATGACGATTGGGCCTCATGGCGGCGGCGCCGAACTGACGTGGCGTAATTCGCAACTGGTCGCGGCCATCGTCGCGTTAGGCGTGTGTGCCTTGACGCGCAAGCCTTTGCTGACCATCGCCATTTCGCTTGCGGTGTTTTTCTTCTGGCAACTTGTTGTGGTGGCCTGAAATCCGGCGTGCTCAGGGAAGCGTCGCGGGCGGAGTGATTTCACCGACGTCAGCGTAGATTTCACCGACGTCAGCGTAGGTCTCGGTCAGCAGTTTCACGAATGCACTGATCTTCGGGCTGAGCTGGCGGCGCGTTGCATAAAGCGCCCATACTTCCACGCTCCGGTCGCGCAAGGCGCCCAGGTTGACTAGGCGTCCGCTTTGCAGCGCGGCGCGAGCCAGATATTCGGTCATTACCGCCGCACCGGCGCTCGCAAGCGCAGCGTCGCGAACCATGGATATCGATGAAAACCGCGCGACCGTTCTCGGATGCAGTGTGCGTGCGCCTTGCGCTGACTCGATATGCCAGACGTCATTATCCGGCGATGAAAGAAGGCCCACGGCCGGGACGGCGCTATCGTCTTTCAAGGCATCGGCAATCTCCGGCGATGCCACCACGACCTGCGGCCCGCGCAGAAAACACCGGCCGGCCAGTGCCGTATCGGGCGCCGGATTGGCGCGGATCACCACGTCGTAATCCTCCGCGATCAGATCCACGAACCGGTCCTCCGCGATCACCTCGATGCGCACATCCGGATATTCATCGATATACGCCGCCGTCAGCCGCCCCATGGTTTCATAGGCCAGAAAAGTCGGCGCGCTGATCCGCAACCGGCCGCTCGGCCGCCGCGAGGTCATGCCGACCACGTCCGCCGCTTCCTCGATTTCGGCCAGCAAGCGCCCGGTGCTGGCGTGCAGCGCCTGTCCTTCCTCCGTCAGCATCAACGCGCCCGAGCCGCGTTGCAGCAGGCGCACCCCCATTGCTTCTTCAAGTTGCATCACGTGTCGCGAGAGACTTGCCTTGGGCCGCCCGGTCGCACGGCTCGCGCGGCCAAAACCGCCGTGCGTGACGACGGCATTGAAATCCGATAACGCATGCAGGTCCATGGCCGTTCCATCGATGAGACAAGTTGTCTCAATAATAGGCCTTTCGTCCCGTCAAAGGAACGCCCAGAATGAATTCACACCATCACCTTTTGAGGGATTCATCATGACTATCCTGATTACTGGCGCCACGGGCGCTGTCGGTTCGCAAGTTGTTCATCGGCTGGTCGAGGAGGGCGCAAGCGTGCGGGCCATCGCACGTTCGCCCGAAAAAGCCAATCTGCCGGCAAGCGTCGACGTGCGCAAAGGCGACATGACGGATATCGCGTCGATGCGTGCGGCGCTCGAAGGTGTCGACACGCTGTTCCTGCTCAACGCGGTCGTCGCCGACGAAGTCACGCAAGCGATCCTCACGCTGAGCCTCGCGCGCGATGCCGGCATTCAACGCATCGTCTATTTCTCGGTGTTCAATTCAGACCGCTTCACCGACGTTCCCCACTTCACGGGCAAATACACGGTCGAACGGATGATCGAGGAATTCGATCTGCCGGCCACGATCCTGCGCCCGAGCTATTTCATCCAGAACGATGCATCGATGAAAGAAGTGATCGCCGGCAAATCGGTTTATCCGATGCCCGTAGGAAGCGTCGGCGTTTCGATGGCCGATACCCGCGACATCGCGGAAATAGCCGCCATCAGTTTGTTGCAGCGTGAACGTTCGGCGACGCCGTTGCCGCGTGAAGTGATCGACGTGGTCGGTCCGCAAGCCATGACCGGCAGCGCGTTGGCCGCGATCTGGACCGAGGTTCTGGGCAAGCCCGTGAACTACGGCGGCGATGATCTCGATGCATTCGAAGCGCAAATGGCGAGCCGTGCGCCAAGCTGGATGGCACGCGACATCCGCCTGATGCTCGGCCGTTTCCAGCGCGACGGCATGGCGGCGAATGAGCGCGCCGTTGCACGGATGACCGAGTTGCTCGGGCGGCCGCCGCGGTCGTATCGTGATTTCGCCGTCGAGACGGGTAAGGAGTGGGCCGCGAAGTAAAGCGCGGGTCCGATGATCGGCGTGTCGCCCCCGGTCATCGACGGCGCGCGCCAATGTGATCGCGCCCACGATGGTCGCGACAACCGCAAGACCATTCGTCCCGTTCGCCGATGCCCGGTCACAACGCATCAGGCCGGGGACCGCATCAAACTTGCCGATATTGGCATACCTCCTGAAGTAGCGGCCTGCCGGGCGGTCCGTGAACGAACGCACGCGTATGATCTATTCCTGACAAGCAAGAACACGAGCCAACACAGGGAGATATCAGGCGCATGAAGTTCGACACTATTGTGCTGGGCGCGGGCATCGTAGGGGTATCGATTGCAGTGCATTTGCAAAAGCTCGGCCGCTCGGTCGCGCTCGTGGATCGCAAGCGTCCGGGCCTCGAGACATCGTTTGGAAATGCCGGACTGCTGCAGCGCGAAGGGGTGTATCCGTACGCGCTTCCTCGCGACATCAGCACGTGGATGCATTACGCAAAGAATGACTCCATCGATGTCCATTACCACCGCGACGCGCTTCCCGCGCTTGCGCCGTTCCTCTGGGCGTACTGGCGCAACTCGGAACCCGCGAAGCACGCGGCCATCGCGCGTCAATACGCAACGCTGATCGAACATTGCGTGACCGAGCATGAAGTCCTCGCGCGCGAGGCGGGCGTCACGGATTTGCTCAAGCCAACGGGCTGGATCAAGGTCTTCCACACCAACGCCGCACAGGACGATGAAGCGCGCGATGCAGAACGCTGGCATCGTGAATTCGGTGTGCATTACACGCTGCTCGATCCTGCCACGTTGCAGAAGACCGAGCCGCATCTGGACCCATCGCTGGTGGGCGGATTGCATTACACGGACGCGGTATCGGTCAATGATCCGGGCGCGCTGGTCGCGGGTTATGCCGCGTATTTCGAGCGGCTGGGCGGACGTTTCTTCAACGGCGACGCGACCACCCTTGCCGAAGATGGCAACGGCTGGCGCGTGATGACGCAGGAAGGGCAGGTCAACGCATCGACTGCAGTGATCGCGCTGGGGCCATGGGCGAAGGACGTGACCGCGGCGCTGGGATATCGGTTGCCGCTCGCGGTCAAGCGCGGCTATCACATGCACTACACGCCGCAGCCGGGCACGGTGCTGAACCATCCGGTACTCGATGTCGACAACGGTTTCCTGCTTGCGCCAATGGCGCGCGGCATCCGCCTGACGACAGGCGTGGAGCTGGCCGAACGCGATGCGCCGAAGACACCCGTGCAACTGCTGCGCGCCGAGCCTGTGGCGCGGACTCTGTTCCCGCTCGGGGAGCGTGTAGACGATGAACCCTGGATGGGCCGCCGTCCGTGCACGCCTGACATGATGCCGATCATCGGACCTGCGCCGCGTCACAAGAACATGTGGTTCGCATTCGGCCACGCGCATCATGGGCTCACGCTCGGCGCGGTGACGGGCAGGCTGATTGCATCCATGATGACGGGTGAAGAACCGTTCATCGATACCACGCCGTTCAGGGCAGACCGCTTTGCGGCTTAGGGGGCACGTGAGAGGGACACGTGAGAGGGACACGTGAGAGGGACACGTGAGAGGGACACGTGAAAGGGATCCGTGAAAGTTTCCGTGTCGAGCCGTAGAATCGTCGTAACTCGAGCATGCCGATT